>JAWWAT010000062.1:0-11316 GCA_033721635.1 Marinobacter sp.
ATCCTTGGCATTCTTCTGATGCTCCGGCGAGCCATGCATCAGGACGGAAAATATACCAATCAATCCAAACAACTTGAGGAAACAGCGTCATGAGAACTCGCTTCTGGCGACAGCGCATCAAAATCATACCTGCGACCTTAACGCTGATAGCATCCCTATTGCTGACTGGTTGCCTTGGCAATAACGCGGAAGACTGGAACGGTAAAAACATCAGTGGCTTGATGCCTGAGCTGGAATTCGACCTGATCAATAGCCAGGGCAAGTCGGTATCTGGCGATGATTACAGTGGCCGTGTGAGAATGCTGTTTTTCGGGTTCACCTCGTGCCCCGATGTTTGCCCGACCGCCCTGCAAAAGCTCAATCAGGCAACCAGTGGCCTGGACCCGGAGTTTCAGGAAGAAGTGCTCACTTTGTTTGTGAGTGTCGATCCACAACGCGACACGCCTGAGCGTCTCGCAAAATACGTGGATTTCTTCGGCGACAATATTGTAGGACTCACTGGAAAAGAACCCCAGCTTCGTGAACTGGCAAAACGATATAGAACAACCTTCGGTTATGACGAACCTGCCGCTGATGGAAATTATGCGGTGTCACACAGCAGCGCGATTTATGTATTTGATCGCGAAGGTAACCCCCGCCTCTTAATGCGGCCCAATCTGAGTAGAGAAGAAATTCGGCATGACCTCGTTGCTCTTATTCAGGAGGATGCCTGACTGAATAGACTGTCCCAACTCGAATTGAGACAGTCCTGGTTGGCGGGCACATACAAAGTGGTTAAGCAGAGCCGGAGAGTGTCTCGATAATTCGGCAGTCCATAATAACTCCGCCGTCACAACACGCACTCAGTCTTTCCAACTCGTGTTCCATTGCATGTAGATCTTTCAGTCGAGAGCGCACTTGAACCAGTTGTTGTTCAACTTTGGCGTCCACACCCGCACAGGACTCCTGCTGACGATCCGCCAGTGAAAGCAGTTCACGAATATCGTCAAGGCTAAATCCGAGCCCGCGGCTTCGTCGAATAAACAGCAGCCGCGAATGATCCTCTTCGGAGTAGAGACGATAGCCCGACTCCGAGCGGGTCGCTTTCGGCAACAGTCCAATTTTTTCGTAATAACGGATGGTCACGGGCTTAACGCCCGTATCATCAGCTAGCCGACCGACCGTGTTCCTTTTTTCGCTCATCGCTATTGACCTTATAGTTACTATAACCACCAGTGTATCGATGTATTGCACGTTTTAGGAGGGTTCGTCGTGGACAGCTGCTGTGAAAACAAGGCCGGTGAACTGGCACAATTGCGAGCGAGCCAAAGCCGGGTGCTTTACATTGCGCTTGCCATCAACGCAGTGATGTTTGTGGTGGAATTCAGCGCCGGCTGGATTGCAAGCTCTACCGCGTTGCTGGGCGATTCGCTGGATATGTTTGGCGACGCGTCTGTCTATGCACTGACACTGTTCGTGCTGGACCGAAGCCGTCGCGCGCGTGCCGGAGCGGCTTTGTTCAAAGGCGGCTTTATGCTGTTGTTCGGGCTTGTTGTTGTCGCCGATGCCATCCGCAAGCTGGTGATACAGGAAGTGCCCGCCGCCGAGTGGATGGGCGCTGTCGGCGCTCTTGCCCTGTTTGCAAACGGCGTTTGTTTTGTGTTGCTCTACCGTCATCGTGCGGACGATCTCAATATGCGTTCCACCTGGATGTGTTCCAGGAACGATCTGTTCGCCAATAGCAGTGTAATCATTGCGGCAGGATTGGTCGCCCTCACCAATACCCTCTGGCCGGACATCATTGTGGGCCTCGCCATTGCTGCGCTATTCCTGCACTCCGCTTGGCAGGTCATCCGTGAGGGTATGGAGGAATGGCGTGCCGGTGGGGCTGAAACCGCCGATAAATCGAGCAAAGATGAAGGCGATACCGCTGGAAACAGCTGCTGCTCTTCTTCGCAAAGCACTTGTGCCAATGAATCCAGAGAGCCATCCCGGTGACCACCAATAACCGGGTGATTCCATGGGGGCTGCTGCTGTCAGCCTGGCTACTGGCGGCGGGGTCCTCGCTTTCAGCCATCTACATCGGGGAAGTTCTCGGGCAGGCTCCGTGCGTTCTGTGCTGGTTTCAGCGCGCCTTCATGTTTCCGTTGGCGGTGATTCTCGCAGTCGCCTGCTACTACTCGGATTTCAACGTTTGGCGCTACGCTATGCCGCTGGCTGTTATTGGCTCCCTGTTCGCTCTGGCCCACTCACTGCTTTATGTGGGGATAATTCCACAACCCATTCAGCCCTGCACGGCCACTGGCCCGTCCTGCTCGGGTGACGGAATGACGATATTTGGTGGGCTGCCGCTTCCGTTTCTATCGCTGGCCATTTTTGTTGCCATCATCATTCTGCTCTTGCTTATCCGTCGGAGAGTTCATACATGAATCGTCGTGCCATCTTTGTTGTCGTGTGTCTCGTGCTGATCGCAGCCTTTTCAGCCGCCGTCCTATTCAAGCCACAGCCCCAGCAGCCTCAAAAAACGGCCACCACCGGCGAAAAGTCTGTTGCCGCTGCCGAACCGATCGCGAACCAACAAGCATTGGTACGCTTCCATTCGCCCACATTCGGGCCTGCCGACGCACCGGTGATCATCGTTGAGTTTTTCGACCCCTCCTGCGAAGCCTGCCGGGCGTTCTACCCGATCGTGAAACAGATACTTGCTGAGTATCCAGGCCAGGTGCGGCTTGTTTTGCGGTACACAATGTTCCATCAGGGTTCCGAGGAAGTCTCCAGAATTCTGGAAGCAGCTCGCCTGCAAGATGTCTATGAACCGGTGCTGGAAGCTGTGTTGGAGGTGCAGCCGGCCTGGCACGACGACCCGAAGGTTGCCAAGGCATGGGGAGCGGCCGAGGCAGCCGGTCTGGACCTGTCCCAAGCCCGTGAGGATATGCAATCCGAACGGATAAGCGCCATCCTTGATCAGGACATGCAGGACGTCAAAACCATCGGTGTTCGGGGCACCCCGACTTTTTTCGTGAATGGCCGCCAACTCACGGAGTTTGGTCCCAAACCGCTACTTCGTCTTGTTCAGGAGTCGCTCCCAGACGCACAGAAATAGTCGACCGGTGTCGAACAAAACACGGATGGGCTTGATGCCCTCCACCGTCAACTGAACTCAGAAAATTGAGGACTCACGGAAATGCCAGATCTTGCGACATGGGGAATGCTGGCTGCTTTTTTTGGCGGCCTGGTGTCATTTTTCTCACCCTGCACTCTGCCGCTGGTTCCGGGGTATCTATCGGTCGTTACGGGCGGCACTGTCACAGACCGTTCGAGTCGACTGCAATCTCTGTGGCTCAGTATCTGTTTTGTCCTTGGGTTCAGTGTAGTGTTCATCGCTTTTGGTGCCAGCGCTAGTCTGCTCGGTCAGTGGCTGATGGCCTACCGGCAGGAAGCCAATCTGGTGGCGGGCATTCTGATTGTGCTGATGGGGCTATTTATGCTGGGCTGGTGGAGCATGCCCGCGTTACAGCGCGACTGGCGCTTTGGGCAAACCCTTGAGGGTGGACGGCCCACGGCAGCGTTCCTTCTCGGCTTGGCCTTTGCCGTCGGGTGGACACCGTGTATTGGCCCGATATTGGGCGCTATCCTGGCTCTCAGTTCCACCCATGCGAATGCTGAAACCGGCATGCTGTACCTGGCCGTTTATTCGCTGGGGTTGGCAATTCCATTTTTGGCAACGGCTTTATTTATTAAGCACTTTCGGGCGCGAGTGCGCTGGATGAGCCGCTGGAGTCAGTCACTGAGAATCCTGGCAGGGCTGGTTCTGGTTGTTATGGGGGTAATGGTGCTGACGGGACAGATGACCCGGTTTGCATCATGGATGTTATCCGCATTTCCGGTACTCGGAAGACTCGGTTGATCCCGGGCAAATCTTTGCCCACAACTTAGCTGGCCGATAAGGCAGGAGAACTGAGCAGTGAACAGTGAACTCAAGACGTTCTATCTGACAGAACCGGCAGCAGCCGCTGATGCTGACAATCAGGGCGATGTCGCTACAGCGTTCAGACATCTTGAACGGGCTCATATTCTGAGCCAGAAGTTCGCGTTAGCGCACACGACAACACATTTGCGCATGCTCCGGCTTGGCTGGCACGCGCGCGATGCTCGCGAGGTTCTCGGTCAGCTGGCTCGGGCCTTCGCTGCGTTGCTGGTTTCACGAATCCGGGTTCCTGTCGGCAATACGGGACTTGCCAACGTCAGCGCATTTGAACCGATGGCGGTGCCGGAAGACTTGGCGATTGTTCTGGGACACCAGAATCCTTCCAACACGTAATTGAAGGACACCACTTGATGATCAAACCCTGCTTCCAACACCACGCAAAGCGCTTTGCATCCATTGCAATGATGATGCTGGCAATCCTCCTTGTTGGCTGCATGGGCGATGATCCGCCGGATTGGCACGGGACAGAAATCAGCGGCGTGATGCCCAAGCTTGAATTCGATTTGATCGACAGTCAGGGAACACGGGTTTCAGGCGATGATTACAGTGGTCAGGTACGAATGCTGTTTTTCGGATTTACCTCTTGCCCTGATGTTTGCCCCACTGCTCTGCAAAAACTCAGCCAGGCCGTCAGCGGGCTGAGCACGGAAAATCAGGAGGAAGTACTTACGTTGTTCGTCAGTGTCGATCCTCAGCGCGACACACCCGAACGCCTGGCGGAGTACGTCAATTTTTTTGGTGACAAAATCATCGGGCTGACCGGCAACGCCTCTGACCTCCGCACGCTTACCCAGCGATACCGGTAGACGTTCGGGCATGAAGAACCGGACGCAGAAGGTGACTATGCCGTTACTCACAGCGGTGCAGTCTATGTGTTTGATCGTGATGGTAATCCTCGCCTGCTTATCCGGCCGGAAGATTTAAGCGCTCAATCCATTCGGCAGGACCTTGTTGGCCTGCTTGAAGAGGATTACTGAATGACTGGAGGCTCTGGAGGAAAGCTCTGACTCGAATGTTCGCTTTTGTTTATTAACGAACCTTCGGCAAGTCATCCCAACGGGTCGTATACGCCGGCGACAAATGCCCCCGACGCATCGCATAGGCAGCAGGCCCGGCCTCTCGGGCCATGTAGACCGGCGCCCCGGACTTTCGGTTAATGGCATCCATCACCGCCATTAGACGTTCCGATCTCGCAGCATCAAGTGCCGGCTGAAGGCCAGCTGAAAACAAATCCTCCTGAATACCCGACTCCGACACCAATTCACCGAGCATGACGCCAGCCTTGGCGTAATCAAATCCTTCACGATAGATCAGTCGGAGAAGATTCAGGGCCTGCTGCACTATAACCCGGGAGTCCTGGCTCGGCTTGATGAGCTTGACACCCGCACTGCGTGAATACTGCGGTGCGCTCGCCTTGAATGGGTTGGTGCGGATGAACACCATCAACTCTCCGGCATACTGTTCACCTGCCCGCAGCTTTCCCGCCGCCCGGGTCGCAAAGTGTGCAACGGCTTGCTCCAGGTCGCTCAGTTTCTGGAGCGGCTTACCAAATGATCGGGAGCACATAATTTGCTTTTTCGGGGCCGGCACATCCTCCCACGGCACACAGGGAATGCCATTGAGCTCTTGAGCTGTTCGTTCCAGCACGACAGAGAACTGCTTTCTGAGAGTTGCCAGATGACTATCCGCCAGCTGTAACGCCGTGACAATGCCCATGGCCTGAAGCCTGGCGCTGAGCTGTCGCCCGACACCCCAAACCTCCTCAACCGGCACCTGGGCCATCAACCGCTGCTGCCGTTCGGGATTCGTCAGGTCGACCACACCGCCGGTTGCCAGGTATTTCTTCGCGGCATAGTTGGCCAACTTGGCCAGTGTGCGTGTAGGAGCAATGCCCACACAAACCGGCAAACCAATGTCTTGGTATACGGTGTTTTTGACCTCTCGTCCAAACTCCTCGAAGGACACCACGCGGTCTATACCGGTCAGGTCCAAAAAAGCTTCATCAATTGAATACACATCCACCTTTGGAGCCAGGCTTTCTAATGTCGTCATCACGCGCTGGCTCATATCGCCGTACAGGGTGTAATTGGAGGAGAACACCTGGATGCCGTATCGCCGAATCTCCGATTTAATGTGATGAACTGGCACGCCCATCTTGATCCCCAGTGCCTTCGCTTCTTTTGAGCGAGCGACCACACAACCGTCGTTGTTGGATAACACAACCACCGGCGTGTTACGCAGATCCGGGCGGAATAGCTTCTCACAAGAGGCGTAGAAGTTATTACAGTCCACAAGAGCGAACACGGGCTGTTTCATTTGCCCCAGGTCTCGTCAGGACAAAGAGGCATCATCCCTGCCCTCCCCGTTTCAGTGACCGGATGACATTGGTCACCACACCAAACACCTCCATCACCATGTCACCCTCTATGGTAATAGGTTGATAGGCTGAATTCCGCGGAAGAAGGCGAACGGGCGGAGGCGTGAGGTGCAGTTGCTTCACCGTCATTTCGCTTTCCAGGCTCGCAATAATGATATCTCCGTGGGTCGCTCGCAGAGCGCGATCGACCACCAGTACATCGCCTGGATAGATGCCAGCATCAATCATGGATTCTCCCTGAACTCGCACGAAGAACGTGGCGGCGGGGTGCTGAATGCACAACTCATTCAGGTCGATGGTTTTCTCAATGTAGTCCTCCGCTGGAGATGGGAAACCCGCAGATACCCGTTCCAGAAACATTGGGATGTTAAGGCGAGAGACGAATTCGTAGTCGCCAAGAAGAATGCAGGACATGCTTTACACCGGATACTGGTTGAATATACAGCATTTTGGCGACACGGTTAGGCCGGGTCAACCCGCGGTCGATCAAAATGTCCTACACTCACGATAATGCAGCTGCCAGGAAGGCGGGAGGAGTCTGTATGAAAAGCGTAGTACTGATGTTTATTGGCGGACTTTTGGGCGGAATGGTTGGTCCGGTGACAGCGCTCGTAGGTGTAGGCGCCGGTTACCTGATCGGATTGGCTCTGACCGAGTCAGGCAGCGCGAAACCTTCTAAATAACAGCCCCCTACCCTCTAATCGTCTAGCAACCAACCGGTCGATCAATTTACTACACCAGACCCGCCTCCGGTGCTATTCAACTCACGGCCCGCAACCTCCTACTCCACGCCACCTATTATTGGGCTTTTCCCTACCGAGCAACCAACCCGTGAAGCAGCGTCTCGCGGGTGCCAGGTTACGTAAGGAAAGACAAGGAAAGCGAAGGAAAAATCAGGTGCCCTGGATTACGTCTTTCTCAACGGTTTCAGGCATAGGACCGGTTCGTAAACTACGGCGGATCTGGTGTAGTACACACCCTGATTTTCACCAGATTCATAGATAAATCGGCAACAAGCGACCGCCTTGCGTTTTCTTGGGGCTCGATATACTGGATGGATCTTAGTCAGATAGAGCCCGATATGGACATGCTCAAAAAAACCAGTTTTGAAGCCCTGCCTCAGGAATTGATAACCAAGCTTTCTGATACCTTCCAGCGGATTTCACAGCTAGGGGTCTCAGTTGCATCCGCCATCGAGTCTGATCATCTGGCTGGCTATCCCGCGTATGTACCAACATACGGCGACAGCGAGAGCGAGCATACCTGCCGTGAGGCCAGGCTCGTCGCCATTCGGTCCATGACGCGTCTGACAATTCAGCCTGACTCTCACAGGAGCTTGAATGCTGGAATTCTTTGCAGCTCCCCAGACACAGTGCTCGCGGTACACGCCTATAACGACGCCAAGGACGCGTTCAAGCAGGCGGTACAGGAGATCCGGCATTGTCAAAGCAAATCATCGGTAGACGCCAGCCGGATTAGCCGCCTGATCGAGAACGAAATCAGTGACAAAGGCTATCGAAACGGTCCTGTTAGCCGCGCGATGAATACCCTGCGGATTTCTGACCTAGATCTCAAACGCTGTTACACCCGCATACGAATCATGCCGCCGAATCTTGAGGTTTTCAGCTGGAGCTGGACCACCAAGCACGCGCGGATTATTAAGATGAGCCACCAAGAGGCTTTAAAGATGGCCGCAGAATGGCCTGACCAGCGTGTCTCAGCCATTGCTGTCGATGTGATCACACGCCGGTGTGATCCGCAGGCGCCTTTGGCCAGGAAAATTCCGTTGCCAAATCAGCTCCGGGCTAACTACGCCTACTTGAGCCAGGGTGAGATTGTGCGAGCTTCTACGCCGATCTCAGGTGTGGTCATTGCACAGCAGAACGTGCTGCCGAGACGTCTTTGGCGTCCGGACCCGGGCATCTCTGGCAACGACGCACCGCGGATCACTAGACGATCCAGCCTGGAGGCTCAGCCGGTTGTCGAGGCCCTGAAGCTGTATCGCTATGTTTGACCATCCTCTGCCAGCACCTGGTGATCAAGAAAAGACTCGGTGCTTTGGCTCCCGGGCTGCCCTGACTGTCGAGGCGACACCCCTGATACAACGGGGCGAACCTGTTGGATGGACCGTGAACCTTGATGTCGCGCCCAGGCACCAGGATTCAATTCAGTGGCAAAGAAAAATCACCATACAGCTGGGTGAAAATGAGTTGCCGATTCTGGCGGCTGTCTGTCTTGGCTATCTTCCATTTGCCGAATTCAAACGCCCCCAAAAAGGGGTTCGTATCGAACGTCAGCCCGGAAAGCTCTATCTTTCCGCCACTCAGGGTCGGGGCACCGCATACTCTCTACCCATACCAATCGGCCAAACCTTTCGGATCACTGCACTGGTGCTAAAGCAGATCAGCCGGCACACCCGCCTTACAAACGGCCATCTATTACTGGCGTCGTTACGTGGGGCGTCCGCCTTGTACTCTGTGAGAGCTGAGGGCCATTTTCGGCATTCTCATTCCGGATAGGCCAGGCGCTTGGGTGTTTTGCTAGCTGGGGTATGCTGTCAGAAGGCGAGAGACAACGCATTAATTTTACCCGGGTAACCTGCAGGCAATTTCAGGGCTCATTAATATGAAAACGAGAGAGGCTCTAATTCCATGAGAACCATCGCCTTGATGATCACCGGAGCCATCATCGGCTGGCAAGAAAGCCCCTTGTTTGCGGCTATCGGCGCAGTACTGTGCTTCCAGATGGCCCGCTCTACTTTAAACCCGGTTCTCACGGACAATGAAGCCTGGCATAACAGCGCACATCTAACTCAGTCTGGTGCTTCGCCGTCACCGCCCAACCATCTGCTCTCCTGGGAATCTGACTGGCAACCTCACCCCCTTTCTGATCAGACAGATTGTTCACCGGAGCTAGATCAACTCGCCAATTGGGCGCACTTTGGAGAGCAGAGCCAACCAGACTTCACCATCAGTCACCTGGATTTCATCGACCACACGGGACCATCCATCAATCCTGGCACCGGACTCCCCATGATGGGTGATATCGACGGTGGATTCGATGTCGGCGGCAACTCTTATGGCATGGGCCCAAATGATCATTAATTCGGATTTAAGTAGGCTCGACTGCTAATGTCGCCGAAAAAGACAGCGCGACGCCGCCAAAGACCTGAATACCCCGATAGCCTTAAAGTGGTAGACCAGCCTCTAGGTGCTGGTTGCGGAAGCGGGCAAACAGCAAATCAAAGCTTGAGGTGAAGTGAATGGTACTTGTGTCAATTCCAACATTTATCTCGATCGTCTACTGCATGGATGACCACCCACCCTCCGTTTCCACGATCCGACGGCGCTGCCCCACCATTCCAGGGGCTTTTCGCGACGGCAGACGCTGGAGAATTGACCTTGACGAATTTTTCGCCGTGATGCGGACACGAAGTGTGGCCGGCATCACTGAAGATGATGACGAAGAAATGGCATTCCTAATGGCCATCGCGAAAAAGGTGGGATGAACTTGGCAGGCCGTCGAACTCTGAAGCATCGATCTCTGGCACAGTACCCTTGGCTGTATCTGCGGAAGGACAATGGCGTCTATTACGTGGTAAACCCAGACACGCGTCGCCAGATTAGTCTAAAAACAACAGATCGCAGTAAAGCTATCACCCGGTGGGCAGGTCTGCTGCGAATCTGGGAACAAGAACGAGGCGAGTACGATTTGGACGAGGCAGCGCAAAAGCTCTCAACTACCTCGCAGTTCGAATCTGGCTCGGAAGTCTCCCTCGCTAACTATATGCGTAAATGGCGAACGGAAGTGCTAGGACACGGCTACAAGGACGGCAAAATTGTTTGGGGGGAATGCCACGTGCTTAGTCAACGTGGTAGAAATCGAGGTAAACCAATCGCTTTGGCGTCACGCAGGGACTACGCAAGCGATGCCCAACAACTGGAAGCGAGTGACGATTCCGATTTTTTGCTCTCTGACCCTAATATCCTGCGGCGTATACGGCGACTGCTGGCTCCTTGGCTTACCAAACCAACACATTACAACGGCCTCAGGAATACCCTCAGCCGGATATTAATGCATGCCGTCCAGGATGGAGTAATTGATCGAAACCCTATACGGGACATCGAGAAAATCAGCGAGCCCAAACGAGAAGTACTCATCCCCGACGATGCATATGTAAAAATAACCGAACAGCTATGTATCCACCGGATCAATAAGCGGATCAAAGATGGTACGTGGCGGGCCAAGATATGCGATCTGATCTATATGATGTCGCAGCAACCCATTGACGTTTTCGGACTTAAGGAAGAACAAATAAAATATGACGAGGGCGAATTCGGTGAAATTCATTTTGCCCGTCATAAGACTGGTGTCCCGATTATAATTGAGATGAATAAAGAACTTAGGGATTTGATTGATTGGTTCCGGAATTGGAAGCGGGACCAGGAAATAATCTCACCATATTTGATGGTCTACCCACGTTATTTCGACATGCGGAGCCGAACCAAACCTGTGCGTCACAGATTTATGCAGATCAGCTGGGCAGAGGCGTGTGAGGCGGCTGGATTTAAAGGCCAGTACCAGCTCCGGGATTTACGCAAAAAAGGGCTTACCGACGAATTTCTCTCTCAAGGCGAAAACAATAAAGGCGGGCATGAATCGCCACAAATGCGAAAACACTACCGCTTGATCCGACCACCTGAACGGTCAAAATCCACGCTGAAATCGCTGAGAGATACGGACAATAACTAAGAAAACGTTCGCAGCATGTTCGCAGAATGTTCGCGGGAAAGACGCCGGTTATTTTCCGAAATCGTAAGCAACTGAAAAGAAAGGGTAAAAATGGAGGCGCGGGTCGGAATCGAACCGGCGTACACGGAGTTGCAGTCCGCTGCATAACCACTCTGCCACCGCGCCGGTAAAAGTTCGAAGGGGATTCGGAACTTTTATGCTCTCAGGTGGGCATTGAGAG
>JAWWAT010000063.1:0-11300 GCA_033721635.1 Marinobacter sp.
CTCTCAAAGTTGTGCCACTGCAAGCTGGAACTGGCCAGTACTTCGCCGGATATTGCCCCTGAAGAAGTGCTGGAACAGCCCGTGGAACTGGTGGTCTGGCAGGATGGTGTGCCCCTGCGTCGTTTCCACGGCGTGGTCAACGAATTCGCCCGGGGCGACTCCGGCCACCGCCGCACCCGCTACGAAGTCATCGTCGAGCCCCCGCTGTGGCGCCTGGACCTGATGCACAACAGCCGCATCTTCCAGGCCCAGGGCACCGACACCATCGTACGCACCCTGCTGGAAGAGCGGGGCATTATCGACACCGTCTTCGACCTGAAACGCACCCCCGAAGAACGGGAATACTGCGTCCAGCACCGGGAAAGCGACCTGGCCTTTATCGAACGACTGTCGGCCGAAGAAGGCTGGCACTACCGGTATTACCACGGCGATGTTGAAGGCAGCGACCAACCCGCCCTGATCATCGCCGACCACCACGGCGACGCCCCCAGGCTGGCCCAGGTGGAATACAACGGCAAGGCCGGTGGCAGCAGCCGCCAGAGTGCTATTTTTCAGTTCAGATACCGGGAACGGATCAAGGCCGCCTCCGTGGCCATGAAGGACTACACCTTCAAAAACCCGGCTTACGCATTAATGCACGAGCAGCAGGCCGACAAACTGGATGCCCAGCGCGAAGACTACCAGCACTACGACTACCCGGGCCGCTTCAAACAGGACGCCAGTGGCCAACCGTTCACCGAAAACCGCCTGGATGCCCTCAGGAACGACGCAACAACCGCCAACGGCCAGAGCAACCGCCCCGATTTCACCGTGGGCGCCAAAGTGGAACTCACCGATCACGACAACCAGACCCTGAACCGGGAATGGCTGTTCACCAGCATCACCCACACCGGCGAACAGCCCCAGGCCCTGAAAGAAGACAGTACTGGGGGTGCCACCACCTACCACAATGCCTTCAACGCCATTCCAGCGGACCGCACCTGGCGACCAAAGACCGATCACCGCCCCCTGATGGACGGCCCGCAGATCGCCATTGTTACCGGCCCGGAAGGCGAAGAGATCCACTGCGACGAACACGGACGCGTCAAAGTGCGATTCCCCTGGGACCGTTACAGTAAAAACGACGAACACTCTAGCGCCTGGCTACGAGTCAGTCAGGGCTGGGCTGGCGGCCAGTACGGATTTATGGCCTTACCGAGAATCGGCAACGAAGTCATCGTCAGCTTCCTGGACGGCGACCCGGACCAGCCCATCATTACCGGTCGAACCTACCACGCCACCAACACGCCACCGTATGCGCTGCCGGAACACAAGACCCGCACCACCCTCAAGACCCAGACCCACAAGGGCGAGGGCAGCAACGAACTGCGGTTTGAAGACGAAGCCGACAAGGAACAGATCTATATCCACGCCCAGAAAGACCTGGACCTGCTGACGGAAAACAACCGTACCGAAGTCATCAAAAATGACAGCCACCTGACCGTGGACAACCACCGCAAGGCCCACATCAAGGGGAATGATCACGCCACGGTGGATGGTGAAAAGCGAGAACAAACCGGCAAAGACCACAGCTTCAACGTTACCGGCACCCTGCACCTGAAGGCCGGCACTGCCTGGCTGAGCGACTCCGGCACCGAATTGCATATCAAGGCTGGGCAGAAAGCGGTTATCGAAGCGGGTGCTGAAATCACCCTTAAGGCTGGCGGCAGTTTTGTGAAGATTGATCCCAGTGGTGTTGCCATGGGTGGCGCCGCTATCAAGCTTAACGCGGGTGGTTCGCCGGGTAAGGGGAGTGGTCAGAAGGTGCAGGTGCCTGAAATGCCGGGGTTGGTGGTGAAGAATGGCGGGGCTGTGGCACCTGTGGAGATTGCGGATGTTGGCCAGCGGCTGGATGCGGAACCCAAGCCTGTGGTTGCCCACCGATTGAAGCAGGCACGAATGAATCGCACGGCGGTGGTGGAGCAGTGTCAGGAGCAACCTGATGGGTCCTGCCCTCTCAGTAATTGCCCATGCGGGAATGCTCAGCCGGTGTAATCGGAGAGGAGATCTTTCGTGGCCAGTACACCTGAACAGTACAATAAAACGCGTTATCTTGTGCTGGAGCCGCAGCATAATACGTCCTTGCTCCAGGAACTCTACGAAATTGCAGAGAGCCCTCTATGGCTTTACCTATTTGCAAATACCGACTGGCAAGCTTACCTCAAAGATGGTCCGATTTTGTTAGAAGCAGGGCAGGAAAGTGCTGAGTATCGCTGGGCGCTTCAGGGTCTGAAGCAAGAGCGCTTGATCGGCCTTGTTCTTGAATCCTCGAAGGGACTTGACGCCGTAACCAGCTGGTTGAGGAAACGTTTGAATGTGCGTTTTAAGGGTCAAAGAGAAGGGCTGTTGCGGTTTTACGACCCACGGATCTGGCATCAACTGCAACCACAAAATAAACCCAGCTCAGATGTTATTGAGCGGGCCATTTACTGGTATGGGGAGCCCGGTCAACAGCGGTGGCTAACGATTGAAAATCCCGAACCCATTGTCATGTCGCCAACGCCAACGCTGGATGATCAGCAATGGTTGGCACTGAATGCCACCAGCACTTAATCATGAACTCATCGTTTTAAGGGAAAGGAATCACAGGGATGTCTGACTCAGCGTCTACCCAAGCAGCAGGAAGCTGTGGCCCCGCCTGCGAGGGCGAGTCGTTAATTATTGAGGTGATTGGAAAGGATCACCCCGAAGGGCATACCTTCCGGATCTTTGACGACAGCGATAATGAACAGCAGGAGTGGTTGGAGAATCAGGGTCAGGTTGAAGACCTTGATGGGGCTGTGCTCCATCTCTGGCCATGGAAAGAGCAGCCACGACGTAACGTCTGGCTTGACATTGCGGCCAGGGAAGGCGACCCCATCCGCGTTCCCTTGTTTAACGGTGTTGCGAGCACCCCGCGTCAGCTCGAGAGGCAGTGGAACCGGATCTGGCCAGTGGTTCCCTTGACCATGATACATGATCCGGCCCCGGAGCCAGGCCAGCCTGCCGACAACATTGTTCCGGCCAGGCCCGGCTTTGTCTACATCTTCCGGAACGGCACCCTCTGGCGCGAGATTGAGGTGCGCAATGGGGAGGCCGGTTCCCCGGAGTTCTGTGATGTCCGCCTGACGGATTACCGTGCGCCGGGCTCGCCGGGTGTTACTGAGGACCACCGGGCCGTTGCCGGCAAATCCCTGCCTGCTATCTGGTTGCCCGTATGCCAGATGAATATCTCCACCATGGACGAGTTTCAGTTGGCTTTCTCGGAAGTGCAACTGTCAGCGGAGCGCGTTACCTACCTGGAACTGAATGATGCCGCCCGGCAGCAACGATGTCAGGCGCTGCGAGGACCAGAACCCTCGCTACCCCCTCGGGATTCTACAGAACAGCGGATTACGGCGGGCCAGTTGGTTTCCCTTGGCCCCCTACCGGAAATGCGGCTAAGGGAACCGGAATTGGAGCAGCGCTTGCCCCGGCCCTGGAAGCAGGTGTATGACCTCTCTGGTAGCCATGCCAGCAATCTGTTCGGCCAGGCAAAGGAAGAAACGCAGGCCTTCAGCGCCGGCGGTACTTCGGCGGAAGAAGCCTGGGAAGCAGCGTATTATTCCGATGCGCCCCTCCGGGGAGCGCCTGGAGCCCGAGCTGATGCCCTGCTTGCAGAGGAGGAGCCCGGCACCGTCAATACAGGCCTCTGGCAGACACTCAACGCCTCGGAAGATGCCTTGTCTTCCGCAAAGAAAAGCTACCACGCGGGAGTGGTTCTGGAAGACCGCCTGTTTTCCCTGCGCCATCGCCTGACCCAGGCACTGGAAGCGCATCGTCTGTTAACCGGACTGCTGGAAACGGTCGGCCGGAAACCCCACAGCGATAGCGCCCAATTGGTCTACCGGCTGATGGGGCCGGAACGACTGGGCGGGCAGGAAAACCCGCTCCATGGACATCTGGACGAAATTGACTCCAGCCGCTTCGGCCCCCTGCATACCCACTTGCTGACCGCACAACGCCAGCTTGCCCGGGAAGAGCTGGCCGAGGCCCAGAAACAACTGGCAGGGCTGATCCGGCAAACCGACAACCAGATTGCCTTGGCGGACCTGTTTAGCCTCTCGAGCGCCGACTACATTGAAGGTTTCGCCCTTACCCGGGACCTGTTCCAGGCGCTGGCCATGGACCCTAACAGCGTCGACCACCTGGCACGTATCGAGTCTGCCAGCGAAGCACAGGTAAAGGATGCCAACGATCTGGTCCTGAAAATTGTGGAGGAAGGCAGCGATCAGCCATTGCACCGCATGCTGTTCCCGCCTGAACAACCTGACGGAACGGGTAGTGTCGTTCCTGGAAGCACAGCCAGGGGAGAATGCGGTGATGGCCGCTGCCGACCGGCGGATCTGGAGAGGTTGCCTGATCAGCCACCTGAACCGGATGAGGTGAAAACCCTGACCGCGGCAGCACTGGCGGGCCTGGTGAAGACAGATGCCATCGACCTGTCCTCAGAGGCTAAACGCTGGATGGCCGCCGTTGGCGCGGTCCTCGACGGTATCGATAAGCATGTCCGCGCTCTGGCCAATCGGCTGAAGTCCCAGGCATATAGACTCGACAGCCGGCTATATGGCCCGCTGCTGCGAATGGCAAAGGCACGCGATCCCTCCCTATTGGGCAGCATACAACAGGTGGCCCGCAATGCGGTACCTCAAGGCTGGGTCATCCTTGGGCTCCGCGACCCTGCCTCCGGCCTGGATATGGGGTTAACGAAAGCAGATCGGGAGTATGTCCACAAAGCCAATGGCCACCGGCGCTTCTATGGGGAATACCTGGATGCCGATGGCCACCCCCTCGCCAGTACCCGCAAATCCGCCATTCCTGATCTGGCCGACACCGCCGAAGCGCGGCATATGCAGGTATACGCCGCTCCGGAAAGCTCCGAGGTGGTCCGGGCCCAGCGGGATATGCGGTGGCTGAAGCGGTGGGATGAGGTTTTCGCCAGAATAAGGGTGCCGTATCTGGTGTTGGTGCTTGAGGGGCATAATATTTGGAGAGAGCAGAATTTATTCCGTACAACATTGGCTCAGAACGGCCGTGCAAGAGCATTAGCAGGCGGTCTCAGCGCCTTGGCAGATCTGATGTTCGCAGGCACTATTGCTGCAGAGCGGTTGAGCATGGATCTCAAAATCTGGGGCGACGTATCTTCCAGGCTGGGAGATAGAGCTTTCCAGACCACCAATCCGGTCTTTCAGCGGGCACTACCCTCATTGTCACGGGCCATACCGGAAATTATCACAAAACGTATGCTCGGCGGCATGGTCACAGCCGGGCTCACCATTACGGTTTCCCTGCTGGATATGGCCCACGAATGGGATACCGGCGACATGGATTCCGCAGCGGCCTACGGTGCTTCGGCGGTCGGTGGCGGCATGATGTTGATGGGCGGCCTGATGATGACCAAGATGACGGAGGCTGGAATTGCTCCCATCCTGCTGGGCATGGGCCCCTGGGGCTGGGTTCTGGCTGGTGCCACGGTTGCCGTTGGTGCCGGAGTACTGGCCACGCTGCTAGACGACCCCCCCTTGGTCGACTGGCTGAAGCGCGGGCCTTTCGGCCCGGATCAGGACGATGCCTATCCACATTTGGCCAACAGCCCGGATGAAACCTATTACCGACTGGTGAATTTGTTGGCAAAGCCACGTATTGCGATCGAAACAGTCAATAATCTGCACGCTAGACTGGCAGGCGAAGGCTACGCCGTCGACGCAGGGCAGGAGGGTAAGTTTGCAACCATCAACACCGTTGTGCGGGTGGAAAACAATCTCGCAGCCATGCTGGACTCGGCCACCCTTAACGTCGCGATGCGAGCGGTAACGGTTACGCGTACTCCCACCCGCCGAGGACTGCGAACTAGACGAGAGCTCGCCGAAGAGTCACCGCAGGTGATACTTGAACGATCTTTGCCCAATGGTAAAGCCTGTTACCTGGCGCTGCCATCCAGGGAAACCTTCAAAACCTTCTGGGGCCAGGAAGGCGAAAAAACCAGTGAAGTGCTGGTCCGGGCCCAATGGCAGGGGAATGTGGAATTTGGCGAGGTATGTCGTAACCTGGTCTTTCCTGCTCCAGAGTTGCACGATACCACCACCTTTGATCTGGTTGCCCATGGCGAACCGGATTTCAGCGAGACGGGCCTGCGTTTCTGGGCTGATGAGCAAAATCATAAAGCGGAGGAAACCGGATGACCGCCACCCTGAAGGGCTCTGGCTACGCACCAACTGCCTATCGCAGTAACCGAAAGGCTCCGGATCCACAAAAAACCGGCCAGCAAAGTGCTCTATTCCGTAAAAGCTGGACCATGGGGCCACCTTTACCGAAAGGTCCCCTGTCCGGAGTGTTTCCTCCCAACTTTCTGAAAACCTGGGGGCCAAAGGAAGTCAGGGAGGACGACAAAAACCTCCGGCGCTTCAAAACCGAGGCTGAGGCGGGGGGGGAGCCATTTAGTCCGGTGGGCTGGATTAATAGTGATAGCATACGCTACGCGACGCTGCCGAAGGTCAGTTGGGTATTGTTATGGCTGCAACATGGTGGGCGGTTGTTATTCACTTGGTTGTTTCCTCTCTTTTTGCTGGTTGTAGCGTTTGGCTGGACTCAAGAACCGGAATATGTGACGTTCAAAGAGTTCTTCTGGGACGGCATTTCCCCCTTTCTGGCCTACTTTTTCCTACCCATGCTCCTATGCTGGGGCGTTGGCTATTTCCTCGAGAAAAAATACCCAAAGATGGTCTACCGGGAGCCCAAAGGTCCCCTGTGGGAACTCAACCGCCGTACCGGCATGGTGACCCTGTTCAAGGACCCGGAGAGGGACGGCCAGTCCGGCGAAATACGGGGCCAGGCCCCATTCCATGAATGGGACGGCTACCTGCTCAGCCTGCCAGACCATCAGGGCAACATCTGGTACCGCCTGGTCCTGGTGCACAAAACCCAGGAGTGGGCTTTACCCATGAACCAGCTACTGGCCGCCACCACCAACCGTGAAGACGTACTGGCCTACTGGGATCTGATCCGCCAGTACATGGACGTGACCAAACCGCTGCCAGATATGCCCCTGTTCGAAGCATACCGCCACCTGGATCCAACCACTCGCGCCCATGACGAGAAAACCGGGCGTGATCCTCACTACTGGCGGAATATGAATGACGAAGATTACCAAGCCTTCAAGCGGAAAAACCAGACGGCATTGGTCAATCACTCCTGGCGCAAATAAGCCATGGGGTCAGACCCCAAGCCATTTCATCAGTCAAAATGCATTGGGGTCTGACCCCACTAATCGAGAGCAAAGGAACTGCCATGCCTTTTCGATTGTTCAGCTCCGTGCTGCCGGTGCTAATTTCCCTTCTGTTTTCCCCCGTGGCGGTCGCGAAGGCGCCCGAGCTGACACTCGCCAACGTATACCAAAAGGGGATGCCGCTGGACGGCTATTGGGTCAGTGAAAAGCTTGACGGGGTGCGTGCTTACTGGACCGGTGAGAGGTTTCTTTCCCGTGGCAATCATGAGTATCGGGCGCCCGGTTGGTTCACCAAAGGGTTTCCAGCGCACCCCCTGGATGGCGAGCTCTGGATGGGGCGCGGCCGTTTTGCGGAACTATCAGGGGCGGTGCGTCAGGTGGTGCCGGACGATGACGATTGGCGGCGGATTCGGTTCATGGTGTTCGATCTTCCGGATCCAGAGGCTACGTTCGATCAACGCCTGTCCCGACTACGTGTATTGATCGAGAGGGTCGGATCACCCTACATGGCGCTTGTCGATCAGCAGCGGGCGAGCACCCATGAGAATCTGATGCTGTATCTGGACAAGGTGGTGGATGGTGGCGGAGAGGGCTTGATGTTGCGGCTGGGCGCTAGTAGTTACCGAGGTGGGCGCTCGAATGATCTACTGAAAGTGAAACAGTATCAGGATGCCGAGGCGGTGGTCGTTCATCACCTGCCGGGCAAGGGCAAATACCAGGGGATGATGGGGTCACTGCTGGTGGAGCTCGAAAATGGCAGGCAATTCCGGATTGGTTCGGGGTTCAGCGATTCCGAGCGGGTTTCTCCACCGGAGCCCGGAACCACGATCACATTCAAGTACTATGGCCTCACAGCCACTGGTCTGCCTCGCTTTGCCAGCTTTCTCCGTATCCGGAACGATGAACCTGCGCGGTAATTGGGCTTGCCAGGGGTCAGACCCCAAGCCACTTCAACTCGCAAAATGCATTGGGGTCAGACCCTATTTATCTGTCCAGAAAACTTACACATAGCTCCATCGTGAATTTCAGGGAAGCCGTAGTCGATTAATTAATAAAGAAAATTGATTCTTGGCGTGAGCTATGCCCATAGTTGGTGACCTAAGGCCTTCTTCGAAGGACTGGCCATGTAGCAGCTCTGATCGACTCAAGTAACAGCAATTTCAATCTGACGGCGAACCTGGAGCTGGTCGGTGGTGTCTATATCAATGATCATTTGAAAGAGGGAACTGCAGGGCGCGAGAATCAGATTAAAATGACCCGCGCTCTGGTTGGTCTTGGTCTTGAAAAAGGCAGTTGAGAGTCCCGTCTCGAGCTTGTGGGAATTGGTGATGAGGTTTACCAGGATTCCGATGACCGGGCTTATCTGGACATCTACCGCAACCTGGGTACCGATATCTACTACTACGGCGATTACCCGGTTCGTGAGGCCTGGGGGACGATTCGACACCGCCGGTGAATCCCCCAATGCGGTTCTCCTGGCCACAGGCATCTTGAACGGTGCCCAGGCCGGAGTGACGCTGAAAGAGGGGCGGGTAAACCTGGCTATGGGGATTATGGGCGGTGATGATCACCCGAAACTTGGGGCCAACCACTATCTCGGCGGAAAGCTGGACGTAAACGAGAAGGGTAACAATACGCCGATGGTTGAGTTCTTCGCGTCGTTACAGCCGCTGGAAAGTTTTCGTTCTTATTCAGGTTGCCAGTTCAACAAAACAGGCTCCGCGGTCGGATCTTTTCATTCCGGAAAGCATAACGACAGCCGACTGGTTTACGGCATGGATTACCAGCCTTATAGAAATGATTGGGTGTCGGTAGACGTCGGGGCACAGGGGTATAGGTTTACCAAGGGATTGACCGAAGAGGGCCCTCAGGGGCTGGCAACGCCGGTGGAGTCCTATGATATCGTGCAGAATGGCTGGTTCGCCACGGCCGTTTTGTCATTCCCAAAGGCAGGCGTCTCGATCCGTTACACTCGTGAGGAAATGGATCGAATGGACCCAATCGCCTGGCGTGATATCGCCAGCTTTGACAGAAACCATCCAGTCAACGACGCTCGAGAGAGTAGAGACATTGTCTCTGTTGAAAAGGCGTTCGAGTCCGGATTTTCTTTGCGTGCGTTTTATCGCCAGGACGACGTTCCGTATCTGACAATGGGCGACAAGGAACTTGAAGACAGAGCCGGGCTGGTATTCAGCTACTACGTTAACCTGTAATCAACCATGGGGTCAGACCCCAAGCCATTTCAGTGATCAAAATGCATTGGGGTCTGACCCCAGGTATGCTTTAATTCCAAGTAAGTTTGTAATAACACCTCATGTTGATGCTAAAATACCAAGCAAACTTGGAATTAAAGGCATCGTCCATGGAGCTCACACTCCAGATTCATTGGAACAACCGCTGGCATGATGCCGGGCTTATTCGGTTTGTACAGCCGGAAAAGGGCCTGTCTGGAAAGCCCATGTTCTCCTACAGCGCGGACTACGCGGTGGAGGCACTGGAGTGGCTGGGTGACTTTGAGGCGCGGGGGCTGATCGACAAAACGGCGGTCGGTATTAACCTGCCTTGTCATCTGGGCGGTGACTACCTGGCAGGTGAGATCGCCCCTGTATTGAGGGACATCATCCCGCAGGGCGCGGGCCGCCAGCACTGGTTAAAGATGCTTGGGTACGAGCGAGACCCGGAACAGGCGATTGATACCCGGTTGCTGGCGGAGGGTTGCATTGCCCCAATCGGCAACCTGCGAATCAAGGAAGCGGCCGATGCTTTTGCTGTAAAACTTTCCCAGGCTGGCCATTCATACTTTTCCGCGGAAGAGGTTTGCGCTCGGGCTGATAAGCTGGTTGAGCATGCCCAGGCTATGGGCGTTGCCATTGGCGGGGCGACCGGTGCTGGCGGTGACGCTCCGAAGCTATTGATCGTGGAGAACCAAGAAGGAAAATTTGCGCTCGAAGGTACGGTTCCGCCGGCCGAGATTCGCAAACACTGGCTCGTGAAGTTTCCCCGTGGCCGTAAAACCCGCGCCGATGTTGCTGTACTTCAGGGCGAAGCTGCCATCTACCGGGCACTTGAGACTCGCGGTTTCAACACGGGCAAAGAGTCACGCCTTGATGAACAGGAAGGACAGTTTGCGCTCTGGCTCCCTCGTTTCGACCGGGAAGTGGTTGATGGTAAGTTGGTTTGCCACGGTGTTGAGTCCGTCTATTCCGTTATGGGCCGGATAGGCGATGGCACCGGTCTTGATCATGCAGAGGTCATCACAAAGTTGCAGACCTGCGTGACCACGCCGGCCAATCCGGACAGGCTGCTGGCCGACTATCTGGTGCGCGACGTTCTGAATACCGCCATCGGCAATCGCGACAATCATGGCCGAAACACCTCGATTATAAAGCGAGACAGGCATATCGAACTGTCGCCAGCCTACGACCTTGCCCCCATGATATTAGATCCTGACGCCATTGCCAGGACCACCTTGTGGCCCAGGGAGCTGAGAAGCGGCACACTGGAGCCAGACTACCCTGCCATCATTAATGCTTTGTCTGTCGACGCTGATGAGGTAACAAGAGGCGTGACTGACCAACTGGATCAATTGAGGCGCCTAAAGGAAGAGCTGGCAAAACATGGGGCACCGGAAGAGATGCTTGAAAACAGAGCTATTGAGTTCGATGCAGTCGAGAAGGCGTTGGATCAGTTAAGTCACCCGCACCCTGCCGGTCCGCGCAGATAAGGTTTCACCCCATGCCAAAGCTAAAAAAACCGATCTCCACGGAACAAAGAATCATCGCCCGCCAGGAAATGTTTGAACTCCTGGACGCCGGGGAGCTTACAATAGGGCAGGCTATTCGCCGAATGCGCCGGGAGTGGACCGGGCTCAGCCAGAGCCGGTTTGGTAAAATTGCTGGCCTGTCCGCGAACACCATTTCCGCCATCGAGCGCGATGCCAATCATGCAACAGCCAGAACACTCAATCAGATACTGGGCACCTTCGGCATGTCCTTGACCATCAGGCCGAAAGCCGCAC
>JAWWAT010000064.1:0-11173 GCA_033721635.1 Marinobacter sp.
CGCGCCCATGCTGGCCCGCACTACCTTCGGATTGAAGGGGTCGACACTGCCCGGGCTCAACAGACACCGGAAACCGCCGAACCAGGCGAGGGTGCGCAGTATCGTACCCAGGTTGCCGGGGTCCTGAACCTCGTGCAGGTAAATCGCTTTTTCGCCGGGCACAGGTTCAGCCGGGCGCTCCGGCATGGGCACCACCGCCAAAATCCCCTGGGGTGTTCGGGTGTCGGCAAGCTGGACCATCTGGCGATCGTTGATCACATGGGTTCGGAACGGGCTCTGCCAGTGCTCGTAGGCACGGGTGACGTAAAGCTCGGAGGCCTCAAGCGTGGATTGGCGGGCAGCGGCTTTCTGCAGCTCAATAATCAGGTGTTCGCCCTCAACGAGGTAGTGGCCAAACGACTGCCGGTACTTTTTCTGGTGCAGCTTTTTGATGTCGGCCAGATTCACGAGGGCAGTCTCCCGTCAGGTGGGCGTGGAGGGTTCTGAAAAATCAAAAAAGGTTTTGCGGATTGTACGTGTGACCGGTCCGGTTGTCAGGATTTTGCCGCCGCCCGGCGCGGCACGTACAATTAGTGCTTGGCTTTCCCGTTTTGAAGAGACCCCATGGCCCGATCCAAAAGCAGTAACCGCTGGCTTGAAGAGCACGTAAACGACCCCTTCGTGAAACAGGCGCAGGTGGACGGGTACCGCTCTCGTGCCAGTTACAAGCTTCTTGAAATCAACAAGAAGGACCGGCTGATCCATCCCAATATGGTGGTGGTGGATCTGGGCTCCGCTCCGGGCGGCTGGTCCCAGGTGGCGGCCAAACTGGTCGGCCACAAGGGCCGTGTGATTGCCTCCGACATCCTGCCCATGGATGCCATTGCCGGCGTCGATTTTATCCAGGGTGATTTCACCGAGAACGACGTGTTCGAATCGATTATGGCCACTCTGGGCGATGACCCGGTGGACGTGGTGATTTCCGACATGGCGCCAAACATCAGCGGCGTGACCGTTGCCGACCAGGCCTCGTCCATGTACCTGGTGGAACTGGCCCTGGACATGGCCAGCCAGGTACTCAAGCCCAAGGGCAGCTTCCTGGCCAAGGTGTTTCAGGGCGAAGGCTACGATGAGTACCTGAAATCGGTGCGGGCCGTGTTCGACAAGGTGGTGGTGCGCAAGCCGGACTCTTCCCGCTCACGCTCCCGGGAGGTCTACATTCTTGGAAAGGGCTTCAAGGGCTGAGTCAGCCTGCAGCCCGGTCGAAACCCTGCATCACGTTCACCGCATTGACGCCGATGGCGTCGACATCGTAACCCCCTTCCATGGTAAAGACGGTTGGCAATCCAAGCCGGGCAAGGCGCTCCCCCAGGGTCAGGTAGTCGCCCGACTTTAGCTTGAAGAAGGAAATCGGGTCTTCCTCGAAGGTATCGACACCGAGCGCGACCACGAGGGCATCGGGCTGGAACGCCTGGATGCGCTCGCAGGCTTTCTCCAGCCCCTGACTCCAGACACTGTAGGGCGTGTTCGGCGGGTAGACCATGTTCAGATTGTAGCCTTCGCCGGCCCCCTCGCCTGTTTCATCTTCAAAGCCCAGAAAATGGGGAAATACCAGGTCCGGATCGCCGTGCAGGCTGATGGTCAGCACATCGTTGCGATCATAGAAGATCGCCTGGGTGCCGTTGCCGTGGTGAAAGTCCACATCCAGCACAGCGACCTTGCCATAGCCCTGGTCGCGAAAAGCCTGGGCCACGATCGCGGCGTTGTTGAAGAAACAGTAGCCTCCAAACAGATCGGCGTGGGCATGATGTCCCGGCGGGCGACAGAGGGCAAAGGCGGCCCGCTCACCTTCGGCCACCAGTTTCTGGGCGGTAAGGGCGACATTGGCGGAAGCCCGTGCGGCTTCCCAGGTGCCGTCAGAGATTGAGGTCTCAGCAGCGAAGCTGTAGTAGCCCAGCCGGCCATCGATGTCCTTGGGCAGCCGATGGCGCATGCCTCGTCCGGCCCAGACCGCGGGGATGGCTTCGCCCGGTTTGCCGGCCGCCAGCCAGTCCTGCCAGCAGGTTTCCAGGAACGCCACGTAATCGGCGGTGTGCACCCGTTTGACCGGTTCAAGTCCAAACTCTTCCGGTTCCAAAATCTCGCCAAGGGCCTGACCCTTTACCCGGGCCAGAATGGTCTCGGCTCGGGAAGGCTTTTCGTGGGGCTCGATCAGCAGCCCGCCGTCCAGTTCGGTTTTGACATGGCGACGGCTGTGCAGGGGGGAGAATACGGTTTTCATGGTCCTGGGTGGGTCCTTGCTGAATGACGTGAACACTTTGGCACAGGGCGCTTCATGGCTCAAAGGCCCTGATTGTGGCAGGCTAAACGCTTTTGCGGGCAGAAGTGATTACCGATATGGCGACGAGCGACAGGCCGGTGAAGGATGATTGATCTGATCGCGGATATGACCCTTGCCGAGGTGCTGGGCCAGGTGTGCGGTCTTGTAGCTCTGGGCTTCTGCATCGCCGGCTTCGCGAATAAGAACGACGATCGGCTGATGGTGCTGCTGATCTCGGCCAACGTTGCCTTTGCCCTGATGTTCGCGTTTTTTGAGAGCTGGACGGCATCGGCACTGACGGTGCTGGTGATTGTCCGCATTACCCTGGCGCGCAAGTATCAGGGTCACTGGCCCATTATGCTGGGCATGCTGGCGGTGAACCTGGTGGTCGCCTGGGCGACCTGGAAATCGGTCACCGACGTGTTCCCCCTGGCCGCCGCGGTTTTCGGCACCGTGGGCATGTTCATGCTTCGGGGTATTCCTTTGCGAATCGTGCTCGGTTTTGCGGCCCTGGCCTGGATGCTCAACAATATCGTGATCGGCTCCGTGGGCGGCACCCTGGCCGAGGGAATGGTGCTGGTCACCAACATCATCACCATCATCCGCCTTTATCGGTTGCAGAAGAAATACCCCGATTTCACCCCGGGCAGCTGATCCCGGGTTTCAGGCTAGCCGCTGCGGATTCAGGTCGGGAGAGGCCAGTTCCCGCGAGGTGACACACAGCGCCCCGGCAATGGCCCCGGCCCTCAGGCAGTCGGTCAGTTCTGCACCCTGCAGGTAGCGGTGGAGGAAGCCGCTGAAAAAGGCATCGCCGGCGCCGTTGGTATCGACCATCCCGGAGACTGACACCACCGGCTGCTCCAGCCATTGCCCGTCGCCGGTCAGCAGTGTGGCCCCCTTCGAGCCGTGAGTGCAGACCACGAACTCCTTGCCCCGAGCTATCAGCCCTTCCATGGTGCTGCGGAAGTCCGGAAGGTTGTCGCTGGACAGGAAGATTGCCCGTGCGGCGTCGATAAAGGGTTCATGATAGGAATTGTGGCCGTCATAGTCGTGCAGGTCGGTCCAGATGGGCGTGCCTGCTGCCTTCAACCACGGCAGGGCAGAGCGGGTATATCCGAGGATGTTTACCACCGCCAATGAGCAGCCTGCCAGTGCCTGTTGCGCCAGCGTCCAGTCAACGTCCTCCGGCTCAGGAGGTGGCTGGATGAACAGGGAAATCCGTTTGCCGTCCGCGGACATGAGGTTTACGTGCTGTTCGGTCGGGGCATCGGTCTTTTCGGTCAGAAGCCGGATCCCAGGGTGGCCGAGTGCTGCCTGAATCTGCTGGCCTTCGGTATCCCGGCCCAGCAGTGTGTGAAAGACGACGGTTTGCCCAAGGGCGGCCAGGTTCAGGCTTTTGCCAGCGCCGGTGCTGCCGAGGGTCCGGTAACTTGCGGTGGGCCAGATGGTCTGGGGCTCCGGTGTTGGCAGTTTGGGCAAGTGAATGATGGTGTCCTGCGAGGCACCGCCGAGAATAAGGATCGGTTTTGTCATGGTGGTCTTGTCCACGGTCCGGGAGGAAATGTCATTGTAGGCAGGGTTTCGATTCTGCAGATCCTCCTTCTGACTACGCCCCCCGGCAGACGACTGGCTGAAACAACCAGGCGCGGGGACCGCTTTGGCCAATTTCCGGGCCGCCAGGACTGAGCTATCTTGATGACAGGCCATTGATTATAAAAAGCGGACTGGAATCCGAGAGGACAGGCAATGAGCAACCAGCATTTCGATGTACTGATCATCGGCGCCGGCGTTTCCGGCATTGGCATGGCGTGTCACCTGAAGCGCGAGTGCCCGGGGAAGTCATTCGCCATCCTTGAGCGTCGGCAGTCGCTGGGGGGCACCTGGGACCTGTTCCGTTACCCGGGTATCCGCTCGGATTCCGACATGTTCACTTTCGGCTACAATTTCCGTCCCTGGACCGGCGCCAAGGTGCTGGCAGATGGTGCGTCGATCAAGAACTATGTCGCGGAGACCGCCAGGGAGCATGATGTCGAGCGTCACATCCGCTTTAGGCTGGCGGTGAAAACGGCGGACTGGTCGGGCGTCGACAAATGCTGGAAGCTAGCGGCCCTGAACGAAGCGACCGGCGAAACCGAGCACTATACCGCCGGCTTCATGGTGGGCTGTACCGGATACTACAACTATGATCGGGGCTACAAGCCCGACTTTCCGGGCGAGGATGACTTCCGTGGACAGATTGTGCATCCACAGCACTGGCCAGAGGATCTCGATTACACCGGTAAGAAAGTGGTGGTTATTGGCAGCGGTGCTACCGCCATTACCCTGGTGCCGACCATGGCGGAGCAGGCTGCGCATGTGACCATGCTCCAACGCTCGCCGACCTACCTGATGCCTTTGCCGTCCACCGACAAGGTGACTCTGGTCCTGCAGAAAATATTACCTGAGAAAACCGCCTATCGGCTGACCCGGGCCCGTAATATTTCCATTGCCCGTTTTCTCTACCAGCGGTCCAGAAAGAGTCCGCAGTTTATGCGTCGGCTTTTCCTCAGCATTATCAAACGCGAGGTGGGTGACACCGCTGACATGCGACACTTCACCCCGGATTACAATCCCTGGGACCAGCGCCTGTGTGTGGTGAAAGACGGGGATCTTTTCCAGGCCATGAAAGCGGGCAAGGCCTCCATTGCCACCGACCATATCGAGCGCTTCACGGAAACCGGCATCCGCCTGAAGTCCGGCGAGGAGCTGGAAGCAGACATCATCGTTCCTGCCACTGGCCTGGATATCCAGATGCTGGGCGGTATCCGACCGACCGTGGATGGCCGCGAAGTGGTGATGAAAGACAAGATTATCTACAAGAACGTGATGGTAGAGGGCGTGCCCAATGCCGGCATGATCTTTGGCTACACCAACATTTCCTGGACCCTGAAGGTGGATATCGCCGCCGAGTACCTGTGCCGGCTGATGAACCTGATGGACAAGCGGGGGTATCGTACCGTTGTGGCCAGGGATACTGAGAACAGTCGCGGCGACGACACCGTGCTTGGTTCTCTGGATGCTGGCTATATTCGCCGGGCCGCCGATCGCCTTCCCCGCCAGGGCACTCACGGGCCCTGGAAATCGTCCCAGAATTACCTGGAAGATGTAAAAATCCTGCGTTTCGAGCCGATCGAGGACGGCTACCTGGAGTTCGACGGCAAGCGGACCCACGCGAGTCACAAGCAGACCGGTGGTTTCCTGCGGCCACTGCGCTCGGCCCTGTTCGGGTCCTGAACGCGGCAGCAGGCTCGGTTGTCACGTCATTCGTTGCCCAGATAAGCAGCCTGGATGGACGCCCAATCGTCAGATTCGGTCACTCGCAGAATTTGCTGGGAAACCGGTGCCCGAAGCGGGCTGCCTTCGGGCAGGGCCAGCGCATACAGCTGCTCTGCGAATACCCCCGGCAGGATGGTCAAACGCTGCTGGCCCAGCTGCTGGTTCCGGTACTGCATCAGAGATCGGTCGTAGACGATGGCATCGCTCTTGCCTTCGGCAACCGAGATCATGGCACTGGTGAGATCCGGGTAAGGCTGGTAGCGAATGCGTTGCTCCTCCAGATAGCGCTGGCTGGCAGTCTGGCCAATGGTGGCAACAACCTTGCCCGGCAGATCATCCACCCCCTCGATACCGGTTCGCAGGTTGCTTACGGTGAGGGAAGAGGTAATCGCCGCAGTGAAGCTTGCGACCATGATCAAGCCGGCAAACATCCACACCAAAGCAATCAAACGGCCGGAGAAAGAAACCGGAGACTTGTCGCCGTAGCCCACGGTGGTCATGGTGACGGCCGCCCACCAGAAGCTTGAGCCGATCCCTTCCGCGGCGGAACCGCCAAACTGTTCCGGGTTGCGACGACGCTCAACCAGCCAGAGCAGGAAACCCACGGCCAGGAGCAGGGCTCCCAGGGCAAGGACGACGCTCAAAAACTGCCAGCTGATCAGCGCGCCCAGGCTGGCCAGAAGACTCTGCTCGGGCACGGGCGGTACCGCAATGGATAGCCCGGTTTGATAGAACGGATGGCTGAAATCAAACCGGCTTTCCCGGTCTGCGGTCATGGTCAGGGCGCCGACGGCCACATCAATCTCGCCGTTTTCGGTAGCGTTCAGCAGCTCGTTGAAGCTCATCGGGACCCACTTAAACTCCCGGTTCATCCCGGCCGCCACTTCCTCCCAGAGATCAATGCTGATGCCTTCCCAGCGTCCATCCTCGGTTTGCATGACAAAGGGTGGCACTTCGGTGATGCCGATTTTTAGTGGGGTGCTCTGGGCATGGACCTGGCTGACAGTTGCGAGCGTGAGCAGAAGAATAAAACGCAGAATCCGTTGTGGCATAGCTGTGTGCGGCCCCGTTTCGGGCCGCGCTCCCTGTTATTGATCGATAGGTTATTCAAAGGCGGAACGTATCACGTCCCGATAGTTGCGGATGCGTTGCACGTAGTGCACGGGCTCATAGCCCCGGGCGTACCCGTAACGGGTGCTGGGATAGTATCGCTTGTCCGCCTTGAGGGGTAAAACCTCGGTCATATCCTGCCAGGAGTCCGGATTCTTGTTCAGGCTGCGCGCGAGTTCCCTCGCGTCGAGCAGATGCCCGCGGCCGATATTGTAGCTGGCCAGCGCGAGAAAGGTGCGGTCCGGCTCCGGAATGGTTTCTGGCAGGCGGCGATGCCGGTCGGCCAGATAGCGCGCACCGCCATCAATAGCGGCGTCGGGGTCCAACCGGTTGGTCACACCCAGGGATTCGGCCGTGCGTTGGGTCAGCATCATGATGCCACGGACGCCGGTGGGGGATTTTGCGTCCGGATCCCAGTGTGATTCCTGATAGGACAGGGCGGCCAGGAGGTCTGCGGGCATGCCGGTTTCGGCCTCCGCCTCCCGGAATTGATCAATGAATTCGGGCAGCCGGTCCTCAATTCGACGATTCAGGGCCCGCAGATCCACAAAATCAAAGTCGCCGATGTAGGAATAGTAGCGGTTCTCCATCAGACCTATGGCTTCGTCGCCATCGACGCTGTTCATCCACTCGTGTGCATCGGCGGCCAGATCCTCAGCAGCCTCGGGCATATACCAGCCCAGATTCCGTCCCTGGGTGAGCGTCATTGCCACTTCCAGATGCGGAAAGTGCCGACGCATTACCTGGACAATGTTGGAATCGGCGACGGTGCAGCCCACCTCCTGTTCGGCGACATCCGACAGAATAACTTCGGTGGTGCGGTCTGCGTCTTCCTCGAACCCGATCCCCGGATGTTGCTCATTCAGCTTGTTCAGGGTCTCGACATAGCTTGAGCCGGCGGTCACGACAATATCGATGCCGGGAATGTCTTCGGGTTTTCGGGGCATGGGCCGGGCATCCCGATGGCAGACCAGTTGCTCGGTAATCTCGGTGTGCGCCGGGCCTCGGACGAAGCGTTCATCACGGGAGGCCAGATGGGTCAGCCCGGCGGCCGCCAGGTGGGTGTTTCCAGACTCCAGCTCAACAAGCACTTCACTCGTGGATTCCAGCATGGTCCACTCCACCTGCCATCCACGCTGTTCAGCGTAGGCGCTTATCAGCGCGTGTTCGGGGCCGACGGCGTTTTCATGCCGATCGAGGTAATAGGTGGTGGAGCCATTGCGGGTAGCTACTTTGAGCACGCCGGTTTCCGACGGTGGTTTGAGCTCAATTGTCGTCGGTTGGCTGGCGCTATCACTGCAGCCGGTCAGAAGTAGTGACAGGAACAGGAGACCGGGGGCGAACTTCCATCGGAACATGACGAGGAGTTTCCTTGTTTGGCATGACTTCTACGTATTAACACGTATCTCCTGAAAACCATACTCCTCTAATCCGGAAATGGATCCCCTGTGTGGATGAGGATCTCAAGTATCCAGCTGGCGGAGAATGTGTCAGGCTGGCCCACCGCTCACTCAATATCACAGGCCACCGATGTATGGCGTCTGGCAGCAAAAGTAGAAAACGTTCTCTCTGGCATCCTGCTTTCTGGAGTTCCTGGACCCTGGTCTTCCTGCTCTGGCTTTTGTCGTTTCTTCCCATGGGAGCGAAGCAGCGTTTGGGGCGCTGGCTCGGCAGGCTACTCTCCAGAAAAATGCGGTCCCGTGCCAGGGTCGCCGACGCCAATCTGGCGGCCTGCATGCCGGAACTGGATGAAGCAACCCGTAGCCAACTGGTCGAGGATGCGTTTGTTGCCTCGGCGCGTGGGGTCCTGGAAAGCGTCCATGCCTGGTGGGGGGATATGACGCCCTACTGCGAGAGCGCCTCGGTGCAGGGAACCGAGCACCTTGAAGAGGCCAAACGACGCGGCAAGGGGGTGCTGCTGATCGGTGGGCACTACAGCATCTTCGATTTTGCACTGCCCTTGATTGCCTCCAGGCTTGAGAAGCCGGGTTACATGTATCGGCCCAATAACAATCCGGTAATCGACCGAATGATCGAACGAGGCCGCCAGCGGCATTTTGGTATTCGTTCCTTCACCAAGCGCCAGATAAGACCGATGTTGTCGTTTCTGAAAGAAGGGGGACAGGTATGGTTCGCCTGTGATCAGGATTTCGGTAGCAAATCCGAGGTGTTTGTTCCCTTTTTCGGAGTCAGTGCCGGCTGTATAACTTCGCCAAGCTTTATTGCCCGGGAATCCGGTGCAGCCGTTATTTGCGTGAGTCACCTGCGGATGCCCGATGGCAGTTACCGGGTCGTGTTCTCTCCAATTCAGGAGGCGTTCGGTGAACATCCCGAACAGGACGCCAAAGTCTGGAACGGTTTTATTGAAGCCACTGTTCGTGAGCAACCCGATCAGTACCTCTGGCTGCACAAGCGATTCAAGAGCAGGCCAGAAGGTGCGGCAGCGATTTACTGAGGCGCTTTCATGCGTAACGCCTGCCTCTGTTCTATTCTGAAAACTTCAGCAAACCCTCTGGAGGATACTATGCGCTGCACTCTCAGACTGGTTCTGGTGGCATCGACTCTGCTGTTCGCCATGTTCACCCATGCCGCAGAAGGGTTAGTCGCGGTCAAAAGTAGCCACGACGTCAAAGCGACGGCGGACAAGCTCGAGTCTGTGCTGAAAGAGAAGGGCATGACGATCATGGCACGAGTTAACCATCAGCAGGGCGCCGAGAAAGCCGGGTTGGAACTACGTCCGACCGAAGTGGTTATTTTCGGCAACCCCAAAGTTGGAACGCCCCTGATGCAGTGCGCCCAGAGTGTCGCCATCGACCTGCCCCAGAAAGCCCTGATCTGGGAGGATGCCAACGGAGACGTGTGGCTGGGGTACAACGACCCGCAATACCTGAAGAGTCGACACGCCATTGAAGGATGCGATGAGGTGCTCGGAAAGGTTAGCGGCGCGTTGGGGAATTTTGCCAGGGCGGCGACCCGGTAGATGGGGATAGACCAGCTGCCGACAGGCGCTTCGATCTCGAGCCGCTGCCTGGGTTTTCCTTCGGATGCTTATTATAATCACCTATGGCTAATTGGCCGGGCCTCTGTTACTGTGCCTGCATCCTGCCTCTAGGGATTCCGCAGTTTAAGGCTATTAGCCCGTGCGACCTTTCCATACGACCTGTCAGAGGACGTCACCCCGATAACGGCGCGTGACCGTAGTCGTCTTTTATTCCATGAATGTTCATGGCATCTGCCCGCATTCACCGGTGACGGTGGTCGTGGAGGCAGAATAATCAAGAGTTGATCCAATATGAGTTTTTCTTCACTCGGTTTGTCCGAGCAGCTGGTCCGTGCAACGTCTGACCAGGGTTATGAAACCCCGTCCCCCATCCAGGCCCAGGCCATTCCCGCCGTGCTTTCCGGCCGGGACGTGATGGCTGCTGCCCAGACCGGCACTGGCAAAACCGCCGGCTTTACCTTGCCCCTGCTGCAGCGTCTGGGTGAAAACCCGCGCACTGGCAAAGGCCCTCGCGCCCTGATTCTGACGCCCACCCGTGAGCTGGCGGCGCAGGTTCATGACAGCGTGAATCTTTACAGCAAATACATCCCCACCAAGGCCGCTGTGGTCTTCGGTGGTGTGAAAATCAATCCGCAGATGATGAAGCTGCGCAAAGGTCTCGACGTGCTGGTGGCCACACCCGGTCGTCTGATGGACCTCTATCAGCAGAATGCTGTGCGCTTCAACGAAGTGGAAATCCTGGTTCTGGACGAAGCCGACCGCATGCTGGACATGGGTTTTATCCGCGACATCCGCAAGATCCTTTCGTTGTTGCCGGCCAAGCGTCAGAACCTGCTGTTCTCCGCCACCTTCTCCAACGAGATCCGGACTCTGGCAGAAGGTCTGCTGGATAACCCGGTTCAGGTTGAAGTCGCGGCTCGAAATACCTCTGCCGAAAATATCAAGCAGTCTGTCTACCCGGTTGATCAGAGCCAGAAAACAGCGTTGCTGAGCAAGCTGGTTCGCGATAACAGCTGGGATCAGGTACTGGTTTTCACCCGCACCAAACACGGTGCCAATCGCCTGACCCAGAAGCTGGAGAAGGACGGTATTACCGCCGCTGCCATCCATGGCAACAAGTCACAGGGTGCCCGTACCCGTGCGCTGGCTGACTTCAAGGCCGGAGAAGTGCGAGTGCTGGTGGCGACGGATATCGCCGCCCGTGGCCTGGATATCAAGCAGCTGCCCCAGGTGGTGAACTTTGAACTGCCCAACGTGCCGGAAGATTACGTGCACCGTATCGGCCGTACCGGTCGTGCCGGTGAAAGTGGTCACGCCCTGTCACTGGTCAGTGCCGATGAAGGCAAGATGCTCGCTGGTATCGAAAGATTGATTAAAAAGCAGCTGCCGCGCACGGAAGTGGAAGGCTTTGAGCCGACCAACAACCTGCCGCTGAAGCCCAAGGCTAA
>JAWWAT010000065.1:0-11089 GCA_033721635.1 Marinobacter sp.
AGCATCCCGTAAGCGATGACGTCCTGAGATGTTGCTTCCGGGCTACGGGCGACCCGGTCAGGACGACTAGCAGCTTACGCTGCTAGTGCGTAGTTTTCGTCGTTTGCGACTATTGCGTTGCAGCTTTGGATTAACGAGATTCGCTGCCATCTCGACATGCACTCAAGGGTTCGCCACCGGCGTCGAAGCCATGTCGTCCCCTTATGCTCAGTATATGTGTCCGGTTTGCCGGACTTCAAGGTTTGTTTGTTGCAGTTTTGTGCCTCGGGGGCTGTATATGTACCTACAGCCCTAACTGGCCTTGCGTTCAATGGCGTCGTGGCGGCCGGCCAGGGCCGCGTGGCTCAGGGCCTGGAAGCTTTCCCGGAAGTAGCCCATTACCGCATCCGGATCTGCATGAATGGCTTTGTCCACGGTAATGCCGAACTGCACGGTGCCGGCATAACTGAGAATACTCATGCCAATACCAATGCTACCGCTCTGGGGCACCCAGAACATGGGCTGGGTCAGCTTGCTGCCCGCCAGGTACAGGGGCTCTTTCGGGCCGGGCACATTGGTCAGCACGGCGGAGGCCTTGTTACTCAGCAGATCCAGTGCCCGTCGTTCGATAACATCGGGGCCGCGCCCGAAAATATCAAGCAGGCTGTAGGTAACCTGGGCCTGATAGGACCGTTTGAGCCGGTTCATGTTTTCCTGCACCTGGCGGAAGCACATGAGTGGATCCGGTATCTCCACGGGCAGCGTGACCAATACCAAGCCAAACCTGTTGCCAAGGGTTTCTATGGGTTGATCCAGTGGCCTCAGGTTGAAGGGCACGGCCACGCGGATTCCGCATTCGGGAATGGTCTCCCTGTGTGCCTTGAAATGCCGCTGAAGAGCACCGGTCACCGTGCACAGCAGAGCATCGTTGATGGTGCCGCCAAGGGCCTTGGCGCAGGCTTTCACTTCGGCAAGATCAAGCGGATCCGCCCAGGCCACCTGCTTGCGTCCGGAAAGGGGTTCCTTCAAACCGGTTTTGGGCTCTACCGGAGCCAGGCCGAGTTTGAGAAGGTCCAGAGCCACGCCACTGGCGGTCGTCGCCAGTTTCAGGGGGTAGTTGGGCTCCTCCCGAACGGACTGGATAAACAGTTTTGCCTGATTGGTAGCGGTTTCCGCGCTGTCTACGGCACGGTGTAGGAAATTCTGGATTGCCGATCTCTGGCGGGGCTTGGCGCGACGTTTGCGAGCCACTTTGCCCAGCTTGGGTTCCGGCGTTTTATCGGTGAGTGACAGCATCACCCGCACCAGCGAGATGCCATCGGCAATGCAATGGTGAATGCGGATCAGCAGTGCCCCGCCGTCGCCGTAATTGTCGATGTAATGCATTTGCCAGAGGGGTTGTCGGAAATCCAGCGAGGTGCTGTTCATATCACTGACCAGCTTCTGGAGTTCGGCTTTGTCGGCTTTACCCGGAAGGGCGATGCGGTGCAGGTGGTTGTCCAGGTCGAACAGGGGGTCGTCCTGCCAGTAGGCCCGGTCGCCTGTGTCGATGACCCGTTGCTTGAATCGGTTGAAGTACAGGAATCGCTCCTCAAGCGTGTGCCTGAGGCGGCTCATTGAAAGCGGCTTTTCCAGCGTCCACACCCCACAAATCATCATGGGGTTCTGGGGCGAGTCCATGCGCAGCCACGCGCGGTCCACGGCAGACATGGGTATCTGTTTGGGTGACATAAGCGGCTCCCTTTGCCCTGCACCGGAGTTCCAGAGTATAGGCCTGTTGGATTTCCGAACAAAGAGAGTGAGTATGCGACATACCTGCCGACGCCGGCCATGACCGACGTCAGGTATTTGCTAATTCATGGAGGGTAAGGTCAGACGTTGGCTTCCCGCAAAATGCGCTGTTTCTGGCGGTTCCAGTCGCGCTCTTTCTCGGTAGCACGCTTGTCGAAGAGCTTCTTGCCTTTCACCAGGGCAATCTCGCACTTGACCTTGTTGTTTTTCCAATACAGTGCCAGTGGAATACAGGTGTAGCCGGCCTGGTTAACCTTGCCCACGATTTTGGCAATTTCCTTCGCGTGGAGAAGGAGCTTGCGGGTGCGCGTCGGGTCGGCGATTACGTGGGTGGACGCCGCAATCAGCGGGGTGATATGTGAGCCGAGTAACCAGGCTTCGCCGTCCTTGAGCAGCACATAGGCGTCCACCAGCTGGGCTTTGCCGGCACGTAGGGATTTTACTTCCCAGCCCAGCAGGGAGAGCCCCGCCTCAAAGCGCTCCTCAATGTGGTACTCGTGCTTCGCCTTTTTATTCAGCGCAATGGTATTGCTCGGCGTTCCGGGTTTTTTCTTGCTCATGTATCAATGAATCCGGGGTCGGACGAATGAACGGGCCGGCCTTGGTGTGGCCGGAAAAAGGCGCATTGTAGCCCAACAGTGCCGGACCGGTCACGAATTCAGCGTTGTGGCGGTTTCTCGCTCGTGCGCGGTGGGATCCTTCGGCTACAATACTGGCGCAGATCTTCTCCCCGACCTGTTCAGTGGCCTCAGGGACGCGAATGCCTACGCCGTATCAGACACATATCGGGTCCTTTACCCGAAAATCAACCTTCTTCTGGGCCGCGGTCGGCGCTACCGTGGGTCTTGCCAATCTGTGGCAGTTCCCTTATCTGGCCAGCCTGCATGGTGGTGGTCTGTTCATCCTTCTTTACCTTGCCTGCCTGTTGCTGGTTACCCTGCCGCTGATGGTGACCGAAGCGGCCATAGGTCGATATGCCCGTCACGGTATTGTGCTGGCCATGGACGGGCTGATCCGCAGTGCCAAGCAATCACGCGCCTGGATGGCCGTCGGCCGGCTTAGCATATTGGCGGCGTTTCTGGTGCTCTCGTTCACCGCAGTGTTCGGAGCCATTGCCCTGGCCTACGTGTTTTTCGGAGCACTTGGCCGGTTCTCCGGCGCCGGCGAGCCTGAGGCAACCGCCATTCTGGCGGGCCTGGTATCAGACTCCAGGGAATACCGGATATTCATGGGATGGCATGTTTTCTTTCTGCTGCTGGTACTTTGGGTCTCTGCCCAGGGTGTGGTGAAAGGCCTCGAGAGGGCCTTGCGGGTCGTGGTGCCAGGGGTCCTCGTCCTGATGCTCGTACTGTTTGGGCTCGCGGCCTGGCATGGGCGGATCAACGGCGCCATCAATCACATCCTGGCGATGCATCCGGAGGATCTTTCCTGGGAGAGCCTGAAGGCGGCCCTGTTCCATGCCTTTTTCACTCTCGGTCTCGGGATGGGCGTCTGGGCCATACTGGGTTCCTACACCACCAGTCACACCCGTCTGAAGCGATCGATTCTGGCGGTGGTATTGATAGATACCCTGGTAGCTATCCTGGCAGGCCTGATGATTTTCGCGATTGCGACGGACGGCGGCAGCTTTGACGGTGAGCGGGGCTTCAGTCTGTTGTTTGTTTCCATGCCGGTAAGCCTGGCTCATTTGCCGGCCAGCCAATTCATTATTGCAGTCGTATTCTTATTGGTGGTTCTGATTGTCTGGACCACCTCCCTGAATTTGTTGGAGCCGATTGTTGGCTGGTTCCGGGAGTGGACTGGCGTATCGAGAAAGCTGTCGGTGTTGTTTATTGGTCTGGCCGTGTGGCTGGTGGGGCTGGCCTCTCTGCTCTCGTTTAATGTCTGGGCCGAACAGCGGGTTGGCGGCGCTACCCTGTTCCGCTGGCTGGAGCTGGTCACCGGCGGTTTGCTGATTCCTCTTGTGGCCATCCTGATAGCGCTATTTACAGGCTGGTGCCTGACGAGGCATCTTTCCGGTACCATGCTGGGCGCTGCACCGAGGTTGTTTGCCGGCATCTGGTTCTGGGTGATGCGCTTGGTGCTGCCTCTGGTCGTCGCCTGGATAGGAGTGCAATACACGGCCTTTTCGCTCGTTAACCTGTGCAGCAATGGCAATGCGGCGGCCTGGTGTGAACGGCCAGCAGGAATGCTCTCAGAGGATGATCGGCCCGGTACGAAAGATCGGTCGCCTGCCGCCACACCAGCGAAAGCCGATGAGGGCGTGGTAGAGGGAGACAAAACGACGCCTGCGGCAGACCAGAAGCCGCCGGGAAAGGAGGCAGGTGATGGTAAGTCAGGCGAAAAAGCCCCACAACAAAACGATATCCTTTATCATAGCGTGTGATTTAGGCTGTCTTCCTTTCAAGAAGTCTGCAATCTTTTCACAGCGTGTTTGCAAGCAGGACGACCGGTTCCAATGCCCCATCAGATAGATAAAACAGCTTTGGTTATGCACTCCGCCGAGCGCATGTTTCACCTGGTCAACGATATTGCCCGTTACCCGGAGTTCTTGCCCTGGTGTGCGGGCGCGGAGATTCATGAGCAGGAGCCGGAGCAGATCACTGCGTCCCTGGAAATTGCGAAGGGTGGAGTTCGCCACAAGCTGACGACCCGCAATCAGTTGTTGATGCCGGAGGCAATTGAGATGAATCTGGTGGACGGCCCTTTTCGCAACCTGACGGGCCGCTGGTATTTCAAATCGCTGGATGAGAATGCCTGCAAAGTAATTCTTACGCTGGAGTTCGAGTTTTCCGGATCGCTCTCCAGGATGACCTTTGGGCCGGTTTTCAGTCAGGCCGCAAATACCATGGTGGACGCATTCTGTCGGCGCGCCGACGAGCTGTACCGCAAGGAGGGCGCGTGATTCAGGTGGAAGTGGCCTATGCGCGGCCGGACAGGCAGGAAATTGTTCCGGTGAACGTGCCGGAGGGAACCACCGCCCTGGAGGCAGCCAAGCTTTCCGGGATCACCGATATTTTTCCGGAAATCGACCCGGATGCGATTGATATGGGTGTGTTCGGCAAGGTGATCAAGGACCCGGCTGCACACGAACTGCGTGAGGGCGACCGGCTGGAGTTGTATCGCCCGCTCAAGATCGATCCAAAGCAGGCGCGCTTGAACCGGGCCAAAAAGAAAGCCTGAACTCAGTAGGCCGGGGTTTCTTCGAGCAGTTGGGCCTCGTAGTAGGCGTACTGGTCGTCTTCGTAGTAAATAATGATTCTTTGTTCCTGGATGTCTCCACCCTGTCTCTGGAACGTGTACACATAGTATTCACGGGAAGGGTCGACCGGATTGAGCATCAGGGGGGTTCCCATAACGGCGTGTACCTGACTGCGGGGCATGCCCTCGGTCAGCTGCGTCAGCTCTTCATCGGTAACAATGTTCCCCTGCTGGACGTTAATCTTGTAAACGCCCGGGAAACCGCAACCGGATAGAACGAAAGTGAGAATGAGAGCTGTGAGCTTTTGCATCGCCGGGGGAAATCCTCTATCTTGAATTCGCCTGCCAGAGGCAGGTGTGACACGGGTTAACCGTTCAATGGCGGCTTCATCATACCGGAAGCCGTGAGGCACACCAAAGAGTGAATAGTAACATGTCATCTGAAAACGCCGAATTACGAAAAGTCGGTCTGAAAGTGACTCTGCCGCGGGTGAAAATCTTCAATATTCTGGAGACAGCGGAGGAGCATCACCTCAGTGCCGAAGATGTGTACAAGAAGCTTCTGGATCAGGGCGATGACGTGGGGCTGGCGACCGTCTACCGGGTACTGACGCAGTTTGAGGCGGCAGGACTGGTTCTTCGCCACAACTTCGAGGGCGGCCACGCCGTGTTCGAGATGGCTGGGGACGACCACCATGACCATATGGTTTGCACTCAGACCGGTGAGGTGATCGAGTTCGTCGACGAGGTCATTGAAGAGCGCCAGAAAAAAATTGCCGAAGAGCACGGCTACGAGATCGTCGATCACAGCCTGATTTTGTACGTAAAGCCTATAAAGTCCTGAGCCCAAAAAAAGGGGCGGGTTTTGTGGCCCGCCCCAACAGCTCTCAGGATCGAGAGGGGTAGTGGATTGATTCCAGCGTCTCAGTGATGGGTTGCCTGCCCCTTTGAAAACATTTCCCTCGCATGAGCGATTGTATGTTCGGTCATGTCTACGCCGCCTAACATTCTCGCCACTTCACTGATTCTGCCCTGATCGTCCAGTGTTTCAATTTTCGAGAAGGTTGCATCCCGCTCGGTAAACTTGCTGACAAACAGATGCTGGTGGCATTGTGCCGCCACTTGTGGAAGGTGAGTCACGCAAAGCACTTGCCCATTGCTGCCCAGGGTTCGAAGCAGCCGTCCAACCACTTCGGCGGTGCCACCACCGATGCCCACGTCTACTTCATCGAACACCAGAGTGGGCGTGGTCGAGGTCTGGGCAACCACCACCTGAATGGCAAGACTGATTCGCGACAATTCACCTCCGGATGCCACTTTGGCCAGAGGTCGGGCCGGTTGGCCCGGATTGGCGCTGACCAGGAATTCAATCTCTTCCAGCCCGTGGGGCGCAGGTTCCTCGGCTTTGTTGCGGTTCAAGTGTGTGATGAACTGCATGTTGGGCATGCTTAGCTGGGCCAGCTCAGAGGCGATTCGCTGATCCAGTTCGGCGGCCGCCTTGGCCCGGGCTTCTGAAAGCTTGTTGGCCAGTTCATCAAAGCATGACCGCTGGCTTTTCAACTCTGCTTCCAGTTGTTCCAGGCTGCCTTCACCGCCATCGAGTTCGGCCAGCTCGGCGGTCAGGCGTTGATGCAGTTCCGGCAGCTCTTCCGGGGTGATTCGGTGCTTGCGGGCCATCTGGTAGATGGCGCTCAGGCGTTCTTCCACCTCTGCCAGTCGAGCCGGGTCTGCCTCGTAGTCCTCGACAAAGTGACGCAGGTTGTCGCCGGCCTCGCTGATCTGGATCTGGGCTTCGTTCAGCATCTGGATGGTGTCAGTCAGTGCCGGTACATCTACGGGAAGCTGTTCCAGTTGCTGCAGCGCCTGACGAACCAGGTCGGCGGCGCTGGTTTCATCTTCCGTGCACAACAGCGTCGCCTGATGACAGTTGTGCAGGACCGTATCGGCCTGGCTCAGCTGGGCCTGCTCCTCTTCCAGTTGTACCTGCTCGCCGTTTTCAAGGGCCAGGCGATCCAGTTCCTCGACCTGGTAACGCAACAGTTGCAGCTTGGCCTCGGCTTCATCGGCATTCTGCCGCCGCTCCGTCAACCGCTGGCGGATCTGGTTCCAGGTTTTCCAGGCTTCCCTGGTATCGGTCGCCAGGGTCTCAACACCGGCAAACTCGTCCACCAGCTTGCGGTGGGTTTCCTTGCGCAGCAAAGACTGATGCTGGTGCTGGCTGTGAATATCCATCAATACTCCGCCAAGCTCCTTCAAATGAGTCAGCGGGCAGGGCTGTCCGTTGATGTAGGCGCGGGAGCGGCCGTCCTTGCCGATAACGCGGCGCAGAATACAGTCGTTGTCGTCATCCAGTTCGTGTTGGGCCAACCATTCGCCCGCCTCGGGTATCTTGGAAACGTCAAAAGTGGCTGTGATGTCGGCACGCTTGGCACCATGACGGACTGCGCCAGCATCTGCGCGACCGCCCATGGCCAGGCCCAGGGCGTCCAGCACGATGGACTTGCCGGCGCCGGTCTCACCGGTCAGAGCTGTCATGCCCTTGCCGAACTGGAGTTCCACCCGTTCGGCGATGGCGTAATTGGACACTGTAAGTTGAGTCAGCATGCAGATAACCTCCGCGTTCTTCCTGAAACCGGCAAAACACTGTGAATGTATACAGTGACTGTGAATATATACAGGGTTTTCGCTGTTTGCAAACCTACAGGTTGGATTTTCTTCAGGAATGCAGTCATCGACGGTTGAAACCTGAAGAGCGGGCCCCATATCCGTTCGCAACGAGATTTTCCGGCTTGCCGTGGCCGGAGCCCATGTTTAGCCGGCCACTGACAGCGGGCCGCTTCAGACTAATCAGGAGTAGCCATGAGCACTGACGAGCACCGTAACGAGCACGAGGAACTGAACGAAGCCCTCGAGGCTGCCAAAGAGGAAGCCGAGTCTGCCGGAGAGGACGCCGCCGAAGGGGAGGTCTCCGAGGTGGAAGCGCTCAAGGCTCAGGTTCAGGAGTTTCAGGAGCAGATGCTGCGCTCACAGGCGGAGATGCAGAATGTCCGCCGTCGGGCCGAGATTGATGTGGAGAAAGCCCACAAGTTTGCCCTGGAAAAGTTCGTCAAGGAGCTTTTGCCGGTTGCCGACAGCCTTGAGAAGGCCGTCGAAAGCACCGAGGGCCATGAAGAGTCGGCCGAAGCGGTCGCCTCCATCCGTGAGGGTGTGGAGATGACCCTGAGTCTGTTCATGTCCAGCTTGAAAAAATTCAATGTCGAGCAGATTAACCCGGTGGGCGAGCCGTTCGACCCCCAGCAGCACGAAGCCATGTCCATGGTGCCGGCGCCTGATGCGGAGCCCAACAGCGTGGTTGCTGTGGTGCAGAAGGGGTATCTGCTCAATGGCCGCGTGGTGCGGCCGGCCATGGTGGTGGTCGCCAAGGCAGAAGATGCACCAAAAATCGATGAGCAGGCTTGAAAAGCCGATTAAAGCGCCAATATAGCCAGTAAATAGCGACAGCGGAGGCGGAAGGCTTCCGGGAAAGCATTCAGAAGAATTGGAGTGACTCAATGAGCAAGATTATCGGTATCGACTTGGGAACAACCAACTCCTGTGTGGCCATCATGGATGGCGACAAAGTGAAGGTTATCGAAAATGCCGAGGGTGATCGCACCACCCCGTCCATCATCGCTTACACAGACGATGGTGAGACGCTGGTTGGCCAGTCAGCCAAGCGCCAGGCTGTAACCAACCCGGACAACACGCTGTACGCCATCAAGCGTCTGATCGGTCGTCGTTTCGAAGACGACGTGGTTCAGAAAGACATTAAGATGGTGCCCTACAAGATCGCCAAGGCGGACAATGGTGACGCCTGGGTAGAAGTTAAGGGCGAAAAAATGGCGCCTCCGCAGGTCTCTGCGGAAGTGATCAAGAAAATGAAGAAGACTGCCGAGGACTATCTTGGCGAGAAGGTGACCGAAGCGGTTATCACCGTGCCGGCCTACTTCAATGACAGCCAGCGCCAGGCCACCAAGGACGCAGGCAAGATCGCCGGTCTGGAAGTGAAGCGTATCATCAACGAGCCGACTGCCGCTGCTCTGGCCTACGGTCTGGACAAGAAGAGTGGCGACCGCACCGTTGCAGTATACGACCTGGGTGGTGGTACCTTTGACCTGTCCATCATCGAGATCGCCGATGTGGACGGCGAGCACCAGTTCGAGGTTCTGGCCACCAACGGTGACACCTTCCTCGGTGGTGAAGACTTCGACCTGAAGATCATTGAGTACCTCGCGGACCAGTTCAAGAAGGACAGCGGTATCGACCTGCGTGGTGATTCCCTCGCGATGCAGCGTCTGAAGGAAGCCGGCGAGAAAGCGAAGATCGAGCTTTCCAGCAGCCAGCAGACTGACGTCAACCTGCCGTACATTACTGCAGACGCGTCTGGTCCCAAGCACATGAACGTCAAACTGACCCGCGCCAAGCTGGAATCGTTGGTGGAAGACCTGGTCCAGCGCAGCCTTGAGCCCTGTAAGGTGGCTCTGCAAGACGCAGGCATGAAGGCTGGTGAAGTCGACGAGGTTATCCTGGTTGGTGGTCAGACCCGTATGCCGCTGGTGCAGGAAAAAGTTAAAGAGTTCTTCGGCAAAGAAGCCCGCAAGGACGTTAACCCGGACGAAGCCGTGGCCATGGGTGCTGCGATCCAGGCGGCCGTACTGTCTGGCGACGTGAAAGACGTTCTGCTGCTGGACGTAACTCCGCTGACCCTGGGTATCGAAACCATGGGTGGCGTGGCAACGCCGCTGATCGAGAAGAACACGACGATTCCGACCAAGAAGTCGCAGACCTTCTCTACTGCGGATGACAACCAGACTGCCGTGACCATTCACGTGGTTCAGGGTGAGCGCAAGCAGGCGAACCAGAACAAGTCCCTGGGACGTTTCGACCTTGCGGACATTCCGCCGGCACCGCGCGGTGTTCCGCAGATCGAAGTCACCTTCGACATTGACGCCAACGGCATCCTGAACGTGTCTGCTAAAGACAAGGCGACTGGTAAAGAGCAGTCCATCGTGATCAAGGCTTCTTCTGGCCTGAACGATGACGAGATCGAAAAGATGGTTCAGGACGCCGAGGCCAACGCCGAGGAAGATCGCAAGTTCGAAGAGCTTGTCCAGGTTCGTAACCAGGGTGATGCAATGGTTCACGCCGTTCGCAAGACCCTGAAGGATGCCGGCGACAAGGTCAGCGACAGCGAGAAGGAGTCCATCGAAGCCTCCATTAAAGAGCTGGAAGAAGCTCTGGAAGGTTCCGATAAGGAAGACATCGAAGCCAAGACCCAGAAGCTGACCGAAGTGTCTTCCGAGCTGGCCCAGAAGATGTATGCAGATCAGGCCGATCAGGCTCAGCAGGCCGGTGGGCAGGAAGAGGCCCAGGGCCAACAGTCTGACGACGCCGTCGACGCTGAGTTCGAAGAAGTCAAAGACGACGACAAGCGATAAATCTGACATACATCAGGTAGTTGGAAAACGCGGGGAGTTCCCCGCGTTTTCCGCGTTTTAAAAACAGGGTTTTAAAAGCATGGCCAAGCGTGATTATTACGAGATTCTCGGGATTTCCCGGGACGCGGACGAGAAGGAAGTCAAGCGAGCCTACCGAAAGCTCGCCATGAAGTACCACCCCGACCGTAACCCGGGAGACGCCGAATCCGAGAACAAGTTCAAGGAGGCCAGCGAAGCCTACGAAGTGTTGGCGGACCAGTCCAAGCGGGCCGCCTATGACCAATTCGGCCACGCCGGTGTAGACGGCCAGGCCGGTGGCGGATTCGGAGGTGGTGGAGCCAGCTTCTCTGATATCTTCGGTGATGTGTTCGGTGACATTTTTGGCGGTGGCGGCCGTGGCCGCACAACCCGAGGTGCTGACCTTCGTTACACTCTGGAGCTGGACCTTGAGGAGGCCGTAAAAGGCAAAACCGTCCAGATACAGATCCCCGGACATCGCGAGTGCGAGGTCTGTGACGGCAGTGGCGCAGAAAAAGGCTCCCGCCCGGAAACCTGCGGAACCTGTAAGGGGATGGGGCAGGTACGCATGCAGCAGGGTTTCTTCACCGTACAGCAGGCGTGTCCAACTTGTCGTGGCTCCG
>JAWWAT010000066.1:0-11043 GCA_033721635.1 Marinobacter sp.
GCCAAAGGTGTTTCTTGTCATTGTCGGGGTAGTCGTAGAAGCCGGCGCCCGCCGCCTTGCCCTTGCGGCCGTGCTCACTGACCATGGCATCGATAACCGCCTCTGCCGGGTGAGGATTCCAGGTACCGCCAGCGGCCTCGGTGTCTTTTTTGCTCTGGTCCCGGATGTGTTGCATCAGGGTCATACTGACCTCATCGGAGATGGCCAGCGGACCCACGGGCATGCCGGCGAGCAGCCCTGCGTTTTCAATGCTGGAGGGGTGGATGCCTTCACCCAGCATACAGATGCCTTCGTTGACGAAGGTGCCGAAGACCCTGGAGGTGAAGAAGCCCCGGCTGTCATTCACTACCACCGGGATCTTGCCAATCTGCTGCACATAATCGAACGAGCGTGCCAGTGTTTCATCGGAGGTCTTTTCGCCAACGATGATTTCTACCAGCTGCATCTTGTCTACCGGTGAGAAGAAATGCAGACCAATAAAGTTCTCGGCTTTTGCTGAGGCGCCGGCGAGCTGAGTGATGGGGATCGTGGACGTATTGGAGGCAAAGATGCCGTTGTTTACCAGCTTCGGTTCCGCCTCCTGGGTTACTTTGGCTTTCAGGTCGCTGTCTTCAAACACGGCTTCGATCACCAGGTCGCAGCCCTCCAGATCATCCGCGGAATCCGTGGCCTTGATGCGGCCGAGGATCTCTGCCTTCTGCGCTTCGCTCATCCGGCCACGGCTGACTTTCTTGGCCAGCAGTTTCTCGGAGTAGCTCTTGCCTTTTTCAGCGTTCTCCAAAGAGACATCTTTCAACACCACGTCGATTCCCCGCGTGGCTGTGGAATAGGCAATACCTGCGCCCATCATGCCGGCGCCAAGCACGCCAACCTTGCGGAAGGTTTCTTTCTCGACGCCATCGGGCCGGCTGCCGCCCGCCTTGATGGCGTTCAGCTGGAACCAGAAGGTGCCGGTCATGTTCTTGGCGACCTGGCCGATCGCCAGCTCGGCAAAATACCGGGTCTCGATCAGGCTACCGTTGTCGAAATCCACCTGGGCTCCCTCGACGGCCGCGGAGAGAATGCGTTCCGGTGCTGGATAGCAGCCTTTGGTTTTCTGCTTCAGCATGGCCGGTGCGATGGCCAGTTTCTGGGCCATGGCCGGATGGTGAGGCGCCCCGCCGGGAAACTTGAAGCCTTTCTGGTCCCAGGGCTGATGACACTTGGGATTGGCATCGATGAATGCCCGGGCTTTGGTGATCATGTCATCGGCAGAATCGGCTAGTTCGTCGACAATGCCAGCCTTCAGTGCGGCTTTGGGGTTCACCTTTTTGCCTTCCATCAGAAACGGGAAGGCTGCTTCCAGGCCAATCATTCGAGGCAGTCGCTGGGTGCCGCCGCCACCTGGCAGCAGACCCAGAGTCACTTCCGGCAGTCCAAGTTGAATGCTGTCATCATTGATGGCGATGCGGTGGTGGCAGGCCAGGGCAATCTCCAGGCCGCCACCGAGGGCTGAGCCGTTGATAGCGGCGACAACGGGTTTGCCGCTGGTCTCCAGGAAGCGCATGTGAGATTTCAGGCCGTTGACCATATCTTCAAAGGTTTGGGCGTCTTCCCGGGTAACTTTGTACAGCTCTTTCAGGTCGCCGCCGGCAAAAAACGTCTTTTTGGCCGAGGTAATGATGATGCCGCGAATGTTATCCAGGTCTTCTTTCACTTTTGCGGCGGTTTCCGAAAGGGCGTCCCGGAACGCGGCATTCATGGTGTTGGCGGACTGGCCGGGCATGTCGATGGTGAGGGTCAGGATCTGGTCTGAACCCAGTTCGTAGCGGATGGCACTCATAATCGGTTCTCCTTGAAAAGTGGACGGGTTCAGACGCGCTCGATGATGGTGGCAATGCCCATGCCGCCGCCAACGCAGAGGGTGGCCAGGCCGTAGCGCAGTTCGCGCCGCTCCAGCTCATCCAGCAGGGTGCCAAGAATCATGGCGCCGGTGGCACCCAGCGGGTGGCCCATGGCGATGGCGCCGCCGTTTACGTTCACTTTTTCGTCGGGAACCGAGAGTTCCCGCTGGAAGCGCATCACCACGGAGGCGAAGGCCTCGTTCACTTCAAACAGGTCAATCTGGTCAGCGGTCATGCCCGCCTTTTCCAGCGCCTTGCGCGCGGCCGGCGCAGGACCGGTGAGCATGATGGTCGGATCGGTACTGGTGACGGCTGTGGCAATAATTCGGGCACGGGGTGTCAGGCCCATGGCCTTGCCCTTGGCTTCGCTGCCGATCAGCATGGCGGTGGCGCCGTCGACAATGCCGGAGGAGTTACCGGCGTGATGCACGTGGTTGATCTTTTCCACATAATGGTATTTTTCCCGGGCAACACCGTCGAAGCCCATCTCTCCCATCATCTGGAAGGATGGCTTCAGGCCAGAAAGACTCTCCAGGGAGGTGTTGCCACGCACATGCTCATCGCGATCAAGGATCACCACGCCATTCTGGTCAGTGATCGGAATGATGGATTTCGCAAAGTAACCGTTCTGCCAGGCATTGGCCGCCTTCTGCTGGGATTTCACGGCAAACCCATCGACGTCTTCACGACTGAACCCCTCAAGCGTGGCAATCAGATCCGCGCCGATGCCCTGGGGCATGAAACCGGTATGCAGGTTGGTCGCCGGGTCCGTGGCCCAGGCGCCGCCATCGGAGCCCATTGGTACCCGGGACATGGCTTCTACGCCACCGGCCACCACCATGTCCTCCCAGCCCGAGCGCACTTTCATGGCGGCCAGGTTGACGGCTTCGAGGCCGGAGGCGCAGAACCGGTTGAGAGTAACGCCAGCCACTTTTTCGTCCCAGTCGGCTGCCAGCGCCGCCGTTTTCGCGATATCCGCGCCCTGATCGCCCACCGCGGTCACGCAGCCCATCACGATGTCATCCACCTGGGCGGTGTCCAGGCTGTTCCTCTCCTGCAGCGCATGGAGCACTGTGGTCAACAGCGTAATGGGTTTGACGCTGTGAAGTGATCCGTCTTTTTTTCCACGCCCCCTGGGGGTGCGGACTGCATCGAAGATATACGCCTCGGTGGTCATTGCTTGTCCTCTGGTCATATTGTTTTCGGAATTGATTTACCGATGACACAACCATAGCCGGTTGCAGCTGCGGGGGGTAATGACGCGGGCTGCCAATCGCATTGGCGAAATTGCTCATCAACCATGACAACGAGAGAGGTGGCTTCTATGGTGTTAGAAACCGCAGACGAATCCAGGAGGCGCAAGCCATGTCTCTGCGAGATGCGATCGACAACTTTTACGAACGGCTGGTGGTGGACGCCATTGAGGCAACGCGGGAGGAGACTGACACGGCGGACTATCTCACCGACGTGATGTGCGTTGCCCTCAACCGTCTGCCTACGCGGTATTACCGTCACTCAATTGATATGATGTTTTACTTGGCCGACGAAGAGCTCAAGGGGATGAAACAGAAATCCCTGGCCGCCGTCAAAGAGGCCAGGGAATTCGTCAGGGAGCACCAGCGGGAGTAGACCGGTGGGCGCTTCAGGGCTGGTTCAGGTTGGCTAGGGCCCTGTTCAGGCGTTCGGCCAGTTCCGTGTCCGCGTCTTTGCCGATTCCGCCCTGGCACCAGTTGGCGAGCAGCTTTTCCACGCCCTCCATTTGATCGGTGCCGTTGTCGGCGGATCCCATGCCGTCGGCCAGGCGTTGGACCTGGATTTCCATGCGGCGCTGTTGGTCAGTCTCCGGAGAGGGCACACCACAGAGAATTTCCGCCCGAATTACCAGCTCAACCGGATCACTGGCGTCTGAGGTCTCCGCCAGCCCGGACCAGTGTTCCGGTGCTGAATGACCGGCAGTTTCGCCGGTTGTGGCAGCCATCACAAGAGACTGCCAGGACGCCATCTTCGCCCGAAGTTTCAGGGTGGAAAGAAGCTGATTCAGTCGCTGTTTTTCCTGCTGAAGCTGTTCTCTCACGGCCTTGGACAGGCTTGCCTGTTCAATATTCCGGAGCGTCGCCAGCGCTGCCGCTATTGTCTCTTCATCACTGTCTGGGGATACTCCGGAGGCCTGCTGCAAGCCAGCCTGGGCGGACTCGTCGGCAGCCCGTGATGCCTCCTGTTGCTCTGTGCGCTCGGCATCGCGGCGGGCAAAGATCTGGTCGCAGGCCTTTCGGAAAGCCTGCCACAATTTACGGTCTTCCCGGTGGCGGGTAATGCCGATGGCCTGCCAGTCGCCCTGCAGCGCCTTGGCCCCATTCATGGCCTCCTGAAGCGGTTCGTGGTCAACCAGTGCCTCGGCTTTCTCCACGATTGCCTGTTTCAGTGTTTCGTTTTTCCTGCGCTCCTCATCCAGTGGCGCCTCCAGTCTCTTGAGCAGTTCATCGAAGCGCTTCTGAACGGCACGGTTTTCCCGGAATTCCACCGGCCAGGCTTCCTTCCACTCCTGGCGGGCAGTCTGGTGGATACGCTCGGCGGCCTTCCAATCGATTGACGACCAGTCGGCATTATTGAGGAAGCTTTCGAGTTGCTCGCAAATGGCGGTTCGCTTCTCCAGATTGGCCTGTTTCAGTCCCGATTTCGCAGAAAAGTAGGCCTTGCAGGGCTCATAGGCTTTGTCGGACGCAGCCTTGAAGCGAGACCAGAGGGTTCGGTCGGAAGAGCCGCCCAGATCACGCCACTCATTCTGCAATTCCTTGATTCGCTCGGCTTTGGCTTCAGGGTCCATGGGCTGATCTGCCAGGTATTCCATTTGCTCACACAAGGCAATCTGTTTTGGCTCGGTCGCAAAGCCCTGCCAGTCCGACAGCTCCCTCAGTTGCCCGTTTAGCAGTTGCATCCGGGCCTGGAAGGGTTTGGCGTGGCGTTTATCCAGGTCCCGGAAATGCTGCTGGGCGGTTTTCAACAGCTGTTTCGACTCTTTGAGTTGCTTGGCCTCAAGGGCCTGCTCCAGGTTTTTGAGGTCGGCTTCGAGGCGAATTGCCACGGCTTTCTGCTGTTCCTGATCAACGCGGGGCTGGGCAGGTGCTTTGGGTTTGCCAGCAAGCTTTCGCAATGGCTCGAGCAGAGAGGGCGTGGGGTAGCCTTCCGGCCAGTTGATCTCGGCGACCAGGTTTTTGGCCTGGGCGCGCTGTTCGTCAGTGGGGTCGCCCTCACCTTGAAGCAGGGCGCCGAGTTCGACGATGGTGTCCCGGTCCTGAGTGATCCGCCGGACAGAACTGAGATAATTACGCAGCGCCAGCATGGCAGCCTCGTAGGATTTCTGTTCCTGCTTGTCTACTGTCGTATCGCGGGTTGCTTCCAGCCAGCGGTTTTCCTGGGTCTTCTGTAGAGCATCCAGAGAGGCGAGTGAAGGCAGGGATTCCGGCGGTTGTGCCTTGAGCTCATCAAGTGTGCGTTTTAGCAGGTCGAGGGTTTCCCGGCGTTGCAGCTGTTGCTCATTCTGGCGCCTTTCATCCTCTGCGGCATACTGCAGGGCTGCAACGCGCTCTTTGCAGCGGTGCACCGCTTCCAGAAACGCCTGTGTCTGTTCCGGCGTGGCGTGCTCTTCCACGTCAGTCCACTGCTTCAACAGGGCATCAAGTCGGGCCTCGTAAAGCTTGGTGTCGTCACTTTTTGCCTGGTCCTGTGCGTGACGGGTCAGTGTGGCAATGGTCTGGCTGATGCTGTCCAGTCGGGCCTGTTCTTCACGCCGTTTCTGAAGCGCCAACTTAACCGTCTGATAGACCCCCTTATCCCGGCCTTTGGCCTGTTTCTGTACTTCCTGCAGACCGGCTTCATCGGTCAGCCTGCTGGCGGCGGCCTGTCGGATATCCGATGTGACGCCTTCGATGGCGAGTCTGGCGAGGTCGCTCTGCGACGGCGAGCCTTCAAGGGTTCCGAGCTGTTCATCTCTCTGGCTGGCCCGGGTATCCTCCTGTTCGACAGGTTCGGGCTGTGTGGCTTTCCGGTTTTTCGGAACTGCCTCGGTTGTCTTGCGGGATCTGAACAGTTTCTGGATGAACGCAGCCATAAGAGTATCCTTGGGTGTTGAAACCAGTTCACAGTGTCGGGCAAAGTTGGACCGCCACCGGCCATCGGCCTCCGGTTCGGAGTGCCGGGTAGTTTTACTGGTCAGCCTGAGGGGCTGGCCAGTTGGAAAAATTCGCGGCTAGTCTAGCGTTTTGTATGCGTGTGCGGAAAGGGTCTGTATGGCAAAACAGGAAAATCAGGACGATCAGGAATACAGGGCCCGGGCAACGGCGCTGAGACTGCTGGCCAGGAGGGAGCACAGCCGCCTTGAGTTGAGCTTGAAACTGCGTCAGAGGAAGGTGCCAGGAGACATTATTGACGCCGTCCTGAATGACTATGAAAAAGAGGGCTGGCTTGACGATGACCGGTTCGCTGACGTCTACGCCCGCCAGAGGATGGACCTTGGCTACGGCCCGCTTCGGATTCTTGGTGAGCTTCAACAGCGTGGAGTGCGCAAGACTCCGGAGTGTGTTGACGCGATGACCGAGGAAGACTGGTGTCAGCAGGCTATTGGTATCCGGGATAAGCGGTTCGGGCTGGCGGATCTCAGTGACGACTGGGACGAGAAAGTACGTCAGGCCCGATTTCTGAATCGTCGGGGGTATTCAGCCAGTCAAGTGGAAAGGGCCCTCGAAGCTCGTGTCGATTAGCCTGCCCCGGTTCGGATGCTTCAAAGCGTCGGTGGTATCATGCCGAGCTCGGCAGGAAGGCCCGCCCGGAGTTTTTCGTCGGGCTGCAACTCGTCTGCAAGGATCCCCGATTCCGGGTTTTCTTCCATCTGCACGATCTGCTCTTGCGGCTCTGGCGCTGGTGTGGCCGGTTCGTTGAGCCGGGCCAGAACATCGTAGTAGCGTCGGATATTCTGAACGTAGATTACTGGTTCGTGGCCCCGGGCGTAGCCAAAGCGGGTTTTGGTATACCACTCCTTCTGTGCCAACAGTGGCAGGAATTCCTTCACATCCATCCACCGGTCCGGGTCTTTTCCAGCGCCTTCTGTCAGGCGGCGGGCGTCTTCAAGGTGGCCAAAACCAACGTTGTAAGAGGCAAGGGCGAACCAGGTGCGGTCCGGCTCGGGGATCCGTTCCGGGATTTTCTCGTGCACGATTCGGAAATACTTGGCACCGCCCTGAATGCTTTCTTCGGCATCCAGGCGGTTGTTGATTCCAATGTGGCTGGCCGTGTTCCGGGTCAGCATCATCAGGCCGCGGACTCCGGTGGGAGATTCCGCATTGGGCCGCCAGTGGGACTCCTGGTAACCGATGGCCGCGAGCAGTCGCCAGTCCATATTGAAATCCCTGGCATAGTCACGAAACAGTGACTCGTATTTGGGCAAACGATTTTCCACATGATGCATGAAGGTGCGGGCGCCGACGTAATTGAGTCGGTCCAGGTGGCCATAGAATCGCTCTGCGATCTGGGCCAGCCTGCCGTCAGCCTCCAGCGTGTCCAGGAACTGCCGGGCAGCGTTTGCAAGGGAATCATCCTGCGCCGACGGGAAGAACCAGGCTAGTTCACCGGGTTCTCCAACCGCGAAAGCCTCCTTCACCATCGGGTAAAACACGTGGTTCAGGTCGAGTTCGTTGGAGGAAACCATGGCGTAGGGGAATTCGCCGCTTTCGACGCGGGACAAAACGCCGGCAGTGTCTAGGCCGGGATGAACCTGCCACTGAAGCTCCGCGAATTCCTCGCGGGCTCTGGCGAGCCGATGCTCATGGTTGCTGTCGGCCACCACGTGCAGGGGTTTCCCGGCCAGGTCCTCGAGTGATTCTGGTCGCTCCACGTCCCGGTTATAAATCAGTATCGACTGAGCGGTAATGCCGGTAGCCACGGTATAATACTGACCGACCGCGTCCAGCTGGCTGGAAAGCCCCAGCATGCCGAGGTGGGCATAATTCCTGTCTAGCACCGACAGGATTTCGGTGTTGTCATCGGCGACGCGGATTCGGAGCTTCACACCCAGCTCGTTGGCAAACAGTTTTGCCAATTCAAAATCGTAGCCGGTTGGACCGTCTTCGCTCTCGACGTAGATAGAGGGCGCCGTCCGGGTGATCACGTGCAGTACACCCTCATCCCGGATTTCCTGGAGGGTGCTGGGTTGTGAGCATCCAGTGATTAATAGGGCGGTGCCAATTAAGAAAAGCGTTTTGGCGGATGCCTCTGTAAAAGCAGCAAAAATTCTGGGCAAGTCCCTGATCTCCGTCACGGCTGGATCATTCGGTCGCAGCGCCGATTTCTGCCCTGCAACCCTCTCTATCCTGAGCATGGAATTCCCTTCCACTTCTCAATGATCCTTGGTGTCGGATGTCCGGTCAATAAATCTGGTTAATTAATATGCAAAACAATGTCAATTAGACGGCCAGGGATTAACACTCCAAGCGCTGTATCCTGGCCCAGCTTTCGAGTATCATGGCGGCCTTTCAAATTGCACCCAGACTTCCCCGTTTCGCGCGATACAGGTTGATATCATGCTTGAACTTCGCGGCGCACCCGCGCTCTCGCCATTCCGCTCCCGCAAACTGCATTCCCGGATTCAGGATATCGTGCCTGAAATCGAGCACGTTTATGCAGAGTTCATGCATTTTGTCGATCTGGAGGCGGACCTCTCTGACGCAGAGCAGGCTATCCTCGACCGATTGCTGACTTACGGCCCCAGCGTGCCGGTAGAAGAGCCGGACGGCGTTCTGTTTCTGGTCGTTCCGCGCCCGGGTACGCTTTCACCCTGGTCCAGCAAAGCAACGGACATCGCCCGCAATTGCGGCCTTCGTCAGATTCATCGCATAGAGCGGGGTACAGCTTACTACATCCGCTCTGGTCGCAAGCTTGGCCTGGAGCAACGCGAGAAGATCGCAGCCCTGCTTCATGACCGCATGACCCAGAAAGTATTCCATGAAATGGGTGGTGCCGAGCTGCTGTTCAGTCATGAGGAGCCTCGTCTTCTGGAACGGGTTCCCGTTCTGGCCGGTGGCCGTAGTGCTCTGGTTGAAGCCAACTCTCGTCTGGGTCTGGCCCTTGCGGAAGATGAAATTGACTATCTAGTGAAGTCCTTCACGGATCTTGAGCGGGATCCGACCGACGTTGAGCTGATGATGTTTGCACAGGCGAACTCCGAGCACTGTCGTCACAAGATATTCAATGCGTCCTGGGACATTGATGGCGAAGGCCAGGAAAAATCCCTGTTCGCCATGATTCGCAACACCTTTGAAATGAATAGCGAAGGTGTCCTCTCCGCTTATAAGGACAACGCCTCGGTGATTCGAGGCAGCCGAGGTGGCCGCTTCTTCCCGGATCCGGAGACTGGGGTCTACGGGTTTAACGAAGAAGACATTCATATCCTCATGAAGGTGGAGACACACAACCACCCGACAGCGATTGCTCCTGCGGCCGGTGCGGCAACCGGCTCTGGCGGTGAAATTCGCGACGAGGGAGCGACTGGCCGAGGTTCAAAGCCAAAGGCGGGCCTGACTGGCTTTACCGTTTCCAACCTGAACCTGCCGGACGATCCGCAGCCGTGGGAAATCAACTATGGCAAACCGGAGCGTATCGCTTCAGCTCTCGACATCATGATCGAGGGCCCGATTGGCGGCGCGGCCTTCAACAACGAATTCGGTCGTCCCAATCTGGCCGGCTATTTCCGCACCTTTGAAGAGAAGGTGCCGGGTGCCGCCGGCGAGGAAGTCCGCGGTTACCACAAGCCGATCATGATTGCCGGCGGACTTGGCAACATTCGTGAAGAGCACGTGGAGAAAGGCAACATCCCGGTGGGCGCCAAGCTCATCGTGCTGGGTGGGCCCTCAATGCTGATCGGTCTTGGCGGCGGCGCGGCCTCCTCCATGGATTCGGGTTCCAGTAACGAAAACCTGGATTTTGCGTCGGTTCAGCGGGACAACCCGGAGATGGAGCGGCGCTGTCAGGAAGTGATCGACCGTTGCTGGCAGATGGGCGACAAGAACCCCATCGCGTTTATCCACGATGTTGGCGCTGGTGGCCTTTCCAATGCCATGCCGGAGCTGGTGAAGGATGGCGGCCGCGGCGGAAAATTCGAGCTTCGGGATATCCCCAGTGACGAGCCGGGCATGTCGCCGCTGGAGATCTGGTGTAACGAATCCCAGGAGCGGTATGTGATGGCCGTGGCTCCGGAGAATCTGGAGCGGTTTGATGCACTTTGCCGTCGGGAACGTTGCCCCTATGCGGTAATTGGGGAGGCGACAGAAGCCCACCACCTTGAACTGGGCGATTCCTATTTTGATGACAAACCGGTTGACCTGCCGATGGAAGTGCTGTTTGGCAAGCCGCCTCGCATGCACCGGAGTGTCAGTCGCGCTTCTTTTACAAAGCCGATTTTCGACTCCACCAAAATTGACCTGGACGACGCCATCCGCCGTGTTCTGCGTTTGCCGTCCGTTGGCTCCAAGAGTTTTCTGATTACCATTGGTGACCGGACCATTACCGGCCTGGTGGCGCGGGACCAGATGGTTGGGCCCTGGCAGGTCCCGGTTGCAGACGTGGCCGTTACGGCAACCTCCTTCGATGTCCGCACTGGTGAAGCTATGGCCATGGGCGAGCGCACACCGGTTGCGACGATCGATGCCCCTGCGTCCGGCCGCATGGCCGTGGGTGAAGTGATTACCAATATGGCTGCCGCGCCAATCGGAAAGTTGTCCGATATCCGGTTGTCGGCGAACTGGATGGCCGCTGCCGGACACCCGGGCGAGGATGAAAATCTCTACGAAACCGTTCGTGCCGTTGGCATGGAGCTGTGCCCGAAGCTCGGTATTACGATCCCGGTGGGCAAGGACTCCATGTCCATGAAAACCATGTGGGAAGAAGACAACGGCGAGCAAAAGAGCGTAACCGCACCGCTCTCATTGATCGTTAGTGGCTTTGCGCCCGTAATCGATGTCGCCAGAACACTGACGCCGCAACTGGTGACGGATGCCGACGAGACCGACCTGATTCTGGTGGATCTGGCTGCCGGTCAGAACCGGCTGGGCGGTTCCGCTCTGGCCCAGGTGTACCGTCAGGTCGGCGCCGTGGCGCCGGACCTGGACGATCC
>JAWWAT010000067.1:0-11042 GCA_033721635.1 Marinobacter sp.
AATTGTATGGTGGGTGCCAACAACAATGGCGTCGTACTGCTCGTGGGCAGTGAAAACGGACTGTAACCAGGTGTCCTTGTCGTTGGTGAGAACAATGTCCAGTTGCGAACCGTACACCTCGGCGCTTCTCTTCTCGCCAAAATATTCATTCACTGCGTTACGCATGGTTGGGGAGTCGTCCATCAGCACCAGGAAACGTTCATCCACCCGGAGAACCTTCTGCAGGTGCCGAATGCTTTCTGCAAAGAAGGGGCGCTCCAGGATGCCGGCAACCAGTTCATGTTCCATTACAGGGTGTTGGACGGGTCCACCATTAACGCCCAGGAACACCACGGGAATCTTCTTTTCAACCAGGTGGCTGGCCATAAGCGTAAACGCATTATCATCGCCGAGGATGGCGACATCAGCCTGTAACCGGGATATGGATTGCTGAATACTCGCAACTTTTTGTGGCCATTCGGCTTTCGGCAGGCGTTTGGTATCGAGTTCGAAGATATGGATGTCATGGTCATCGCCAAGTACCGACTGGACGGCATCGACGTAATCCGCATCCCATTTGTATCCCAGGTGGTAGCTTTGAATGAGCACGACAGTTTTAGAAAAACACAGGGGGCTGACAAGCAAAAGAGCCAGAAGGAAGAAGCGCATGGATGTACCTTATTGTTATCTGAACCACGGATATGCACCCGTTCTTTCTTGTTGGTAACGCGTAGTTTTTATAGTTATGGGTTTGTACCTACACAAATAATGCCAACGTTCTAACCTTATGTTTTATCGCGGTTTTGTATGGCAACTGACCATCTTTCCGACAGTATCTGTTACAGTTGTCCGGGCAAGCGGACAATTTTCACCCTGAGCGCGCAAAAATGTCCTGGATTCCGAACATGCATGTCTGGTACCACGGACAATGCCCCTGGCTTACGCCGTGGGGCACTGTTTATTACTGAGTTTCCGTGCTGGATTCCGGGCGGACCGCCGGCTTCTGGTCGACTTTCACCGAGCTAGAGCGCTTGCGGAACAGGTGTTCAAGTTCGCCCACGATACCCCGACGGAAGAGCAGCACGCATACGATAAACGTTAGGCCGATAGCGACCGTCACCCAGGACCCGAAGCCGCTGAGCTCGGATTGCAGCGACACCACGGTGAAGGCGCCGACCATCGGGCCGAGAATGGTGCCCAGGCCGCCCAGCAGTGTCATCAGTACCACCTCGCCTGAGAGATGCCAGGAAGCGTCCGGGAGCGAGGCAAACTGGAACACGATGGTTTTGGTCGCTCCCGCCACGCCAGCCAGTGCTGCGGACAGCACGAAAGCCATGTGCTTGTAGCGGGCCACGTTGTAACCCAGCGATAATGCCCGCGGCTCGTTCTCGCGGATGGCTGTGAGTACTTGCCCGAAGGGCGAGTCGACGATGCGCGCTATCAGCCAGAAACCGGCCAGGAACACGGTCATCACGAAGTAGTACATTGCCTTTGAGTCGCTCAAGTCGATGAAGCCCAGCGCGTTACCCCGTGGCACGCCCTGAAGGCCGTCCTCACCACCGGTGATGGGGGCTTTGAGTGCGATGAAGAACACAATCTGCGCCAGGGCCAGAGTAATCATGGCGAAATAGATACCCTGCCGGCGAATGGCCAGTGCGCCGAAAACATAGCCCAGAGCACCGGCTGCCAGCCCACCGCTGAGTACTGCCAGCTCCGGCGTAAGTCCCACGTCGCGGGCCAGGTATCCGCAGACATAAGCCGCACTGCCGAAAAAGGCCGCGTGACCAAAGGAGAGCAGTCCGGTGTAGCCAATCAAAAGGTTGAAGGCGCACGCGAACAGCCCGAAACACAACAGCTTCGCGAGGAAGACCGGATACACGAAGAAAGGCGCGATCAGGCACGCGCCGATCAGTATTACCCAAAGAGTGCGATTCATCGTTTAGCGCTCCTTTCCGAATAAGCCGGCCGGGCGTATTAACAACACCAGCACCATGAGCAGGAAGATTACCGTGTTGGCTGCCGGCGCATAGATGACCTTTGTAATGCCCTCGATCATGCCAAGCGAAAGCCCAGTGACGATCGCGCCCATGATTGAGCCCATACCGCCGATGACCACAACTGCGAACACAATAATGATCAGGTCCGCGCCCATGAGCGGGCTGATAGAGTAGATCGGGGCCGCCACCACTCCGGCAAAAGCGGCCAGGGCCACACCGAAGCCATAGGTCAGAGTCACCATCAGTGGCACGTTGACCCCAAAGGCCTGCACCAGATTGGGGTTCTCCGTTCCAGCCCGCAGCAAAGCGCCGATCTTGGTGCGCTCGATCACGTACCAGGTGGCGAAACAGACTGCCAAGGAGGCGATAATGGCGAACAGGCGGTATTTGGGGAAGTGCATGAAGCCCAGGTTTACCGCGCCTTTCAGCACATCCGGGGTGGCCGGGTAGGGCGTCCCGCCAGTGCTGAAATAATTGAGGAAGAAGCCCTGGAGTACCAGGGCAATACCGAAGGTAAGCAGCAGTCCATAGAGATGATCGAGTTGATACAGCCGTTTGAGCATAGTCCGCTCGATAATCATCCCGAAGATGCCGACAGCAAGGGGGGCTAAAGCCAGAGCCCACCAGAACCCCATCTGTAGTTCCGGAAAGCCGATCCAGGTGCCCAGAAAGGAGTATCCGATCAGGGCAACCATGGCGCCCAGCATGTACATGGCCCCATGGGCAAAGTTGATTATGTTCAGCAAGCCGAAGATAACCGCCAGCCCGAGACTCAGTATTGCGTAAAAAGCGCCGTTGGTGAGCCCAAGCATGGCCTGGGCAAGAATGGCGTTAAGTGAAAGACTCATGGAGATAGCCCCTGTTAGATCCTTTACGTTACTTCTTCAGCGAGCACGTGCTCTCGGAAAGCGGGATGAAGGCCTCATCCCCAGGGATGGTGCCCTCGACGGTGGCGTAATCCCACGGCCGCTCGGATTCGCCCGGGCTCTTGACCTTGAGGAGGTACATGTCATGAATGACACGGCCGTTCGGCTGGACCGTGGCGTTCTTGTGGAACATGTCGTTCATGGTTGTCTCGCCGAAGAAAGCACGCACGGACTTGCCTTCGTCGGTACCGGTTTCTTCAATAGCCTTCAGGTAGTTGGTGACGGCGGAATACAAGCCTGCCTGGACCATGCTGGGCATTGACCCTGTGCGCTCAAGGAAACGCTCACCGAAGGCGCGGGTCTCTTCGTTCTGATCCCAGTACCAGGCAGAGGTGTACTGCAGGCCTTGCGCAGTTTCCAGGCCAAGGGCATGGACATCACTGATGAAGACCAGCATCCCCGCCAGAGTCTGAGTGTCAGTGATGCCGAACTCTCCGGCTTGCCGGACGGCGTTGGTGAAGTCGGTGCCAGCGTTACCCAGGGCGACTACGTCTGCACCGGAAGACTGTGCCTGGATCAGGTAGGACGAAAAGTCCGTAGTGCTGAGTGGGTGACGAACGGAACCGACCACTGTGCCGCCATTTGCTTTGACGACTTCAGAGGTGTTTTTTTCCAGGGACTGACCGAACGCATAGTCGGCAGTGATGAAATACCAGTTCTCTCCGCCGTTCTCAACGATGGCGGTAGCGGTGCCCACTGGCAGTGCGTGGGTGTCGTAAACATAGTGGATGCCCAGGGGCGCGCACTCTTCATTGGTCAGTGCGGTCGTGCCGGCACCGGTGTTGATTGTAACCACCCCCTTCGATGATGCCAGCTTCTGCACCGCGATGGCGACAGAGGAGTTGAGCATCTCCACGATGACATCGACGCCCTCATTGTCGATCCACTCGCGCGATTTGGACGAGGCGATGTCTGCCCTGTTCTGGTGGTCAGAGCTTACGATGTTGATCGGTTTGCCGGCCACCTCGCCGCCAAAGTCCTCGACGGCCATCTCTGTGGCTGCGACGGCACCGGCGCCCCCCACAGCCGAGTAAAGGCCAGTCATGTCGGTCAGTACACCGATATTGACTTCGTCGCCGGAAATATTCGCTTGCGCTGCGCTGCTGGCTGTCATGACGGTAGCTAGCGCGAAAGTCATCATTTTGTTTTTCATCTTTCTCATCCTTTGATTGTTGTCGTTGTGTTTAGACACTGAGAGAACGATTGAGTCTTTCCTTGTTTTCTTCCAGTTCGTCCTTGTTGATCATCGCGGCCACTTGCCCGTGTTCGATCAGGTAGTGTCGGTCGGCCAGTGGGGCCGCGAAGTGGAAGTTCTGCTCTACGAGCACGATGGTGTAGCCGCGCTCCTTGAGTTTGCTGATGACATCACCCAGGGCCTGGACGATGACGGGCGCGAGCCCCTCCGTAATTTCGTCTAACAGCAGAAGATGTGCTCCAGTACGGAGGATGCGGGCGATGGCCAGCATCTGCTGCTCTCCACCAGAGAGCTTGCTTCCCTGGCTCTTTCGGCGTTCCTGGAGATTGGGGAACATCTCGTAGATTTCGTCTACCGACATTCCGTCACTGCGCACCACCGGCGGCAGAACCAGGTTCTCTTCCACGGACAGGCTGGCGAAGATGCCGCGTTCTTCGGGGCAGTAGCCCACACCGAGGTGCGCGATTTTGTGCGTGGGCATGTCGAGGAAAGGGCGCCCATTGACGCTGATTTGGCCAGTACGCGCGCCCACCAGGCCAAGAATGGCCTTCAGCGTGGTGGTACGCCCGGCACCATTGCGTCCCAGCAGCGTCACCACTTCGCCCCGGTTGACGGCGAGGTCGATACCGTGAAGCACGTGAGACTCGCCATACCAGGCGTGCAGGTCAGAGATGCGCAGGATCTCGTCGGGCTGCGGATTTGTAGTGATACTAGTCATGTGCGGCGGTCCCCATGTATGCGCTGATAACATCCGGGTTGTTCGACACTTCCCCGTAGTCGCCTTCGGCCAGAACCGCACCGCGCTGGAGCACGGTGATGCGGTCGGCAAGGTCGGCTACCACACCGAGGTTATGTTCGACCATGAGTACCGTGCGGCCGACCGCAACCTTTTTCAGCAATGCGGAAATGGCACCGACGTCTTCCGTGCCCATTCCCTGAGTAGGTTCATCAAGCAACATAAGCTTTGGATCCAATGCCAGGGTGGTGGCGATTTCCAGTGCCCGCTTGCGTCCGTAAGGCAATTCCACGGCGGTAACCTCTGCGAATGCGGTCAGTCCCACGGACCCCAGGAGCTCCATTGCCTCGTCGTTGAGGCTTTCCAGGCACTTTCCAGCGCGCCAGAATGCAAAGGAGTTCTGTGTTTTGGCCTGCAAGCCAAGACGCACGTTCTGCAACACCGTGAGGTGTGGGAACACCGATGAAATCTGGAAGGAACGGATCATGCCGAGTTTTGCTATGCCCGCAGAATCGGCGCGCGTGATGTCACGGTCCTCGTACACGATTTCGCCCCGGGTGGGCTTGAGGAATTTGGTAAGGAGATTGAAGAACGTCGTCTTGCCGGCACCGTTGGGGCCGATCAGGGCATGGATGGTGCCGCGGCGGACGTTCAGGTCTACCTGGTCAACAGCGACGAAACCTTTGAACTCCTTGACCAGCCCGCGTGTCTGCAAAATATATTCATTAGCCATGAAATCGGCCCTTTTTTGTTATCTGGAACATTCCGGTTGGTGCACTATTGGGCAGTCCATCCACCATCGATCGGGATTGATGTACCGGTGATCGCGTCCGCACTGTCGGAAATCAGGAACTGGATCATTCGGCCAATGGCTTCGGGGTCGATCAGCTCAGGGTAGGGTGCCTTGGTCCGTATCAGGCCGGATTTGGCTTCTTCAAAGCTAACGCCATGATGCCTGGCGTACTCATTGAACTGATGGTTCAGGATGGGAGTATCCGTCCAGCCGGGGCAGATGCAGTTCACGGTAACCCCGTATTCTGCGTACTCCAGCGCGGCCACCCTGGAAAGACCCACCAGGCCGTGTTTCGCGGCGCAATACGCGGCTTTATTGGGTGAGGCAACCAGGCCGTGCACGGAGGCGATGTTGATTACCCGCCCCCAACCCGCGTGCTTCATAGCCGGCATCAGGCTTTGCATCGAATGGAATGCCGCGGACAGGTTCACGGCGATGATGGCGTTCCACTTTTCTGATGGGAACTCTTCCAGGCTCGAGGTGAACTGAATACCCGCGTTGTTGACCAGAACGCCAATCGGGCCCAGGTCTGCTTCCGCTTTCTCGATCAGCTTTTTAAGCTGCTCCGTGCTCGCGACATCCGCCTGGCAGTAAGAAGCCCTTACGCTGAACTCTCTCTGCAGTCCTTCTGTCAGCGCAGAACCTTCCGCATCGGATTCAAGGCCGTTCAGCATCAGGTTAAAACCCTGTGCCGCGAGAACACGGGCCGTTGCCAGACCTATACCACTGGTTGATCCGGTGATCAGTACGTTGTTTTTGTTCACTATTGTTGCTCCTTACAGGCTCAGGATGCTTACGTAATTCGCGACACCGGAGCCGCCCATATTGAAGACCCCGCCTAGTGAAACGTTCTCCAGTTGCATGGCATTGGCGCGGCCCTGGAGCTGCAATGCGGCCATGGCATGCATGGAAACGCCGGTTGCACCAATGGGATGGCCTTTGGCCTTGAGACCACCGGAGCGATTCACTGGCAAGCGCCCATCCGCAAATACCCAACCTTCTTCCAGGGCGCGGAATCCCTGGCCAGGTTCTGTCAGGCCCATGGCTTCGTACTGCATCAGCTCGGCGATGGTGAAACAGTCATGGGTTTCGACGAAATGAAGGTCCGTTACGCCGACGAGCTCGGCCCGCCGAAACGCCAGATTCCATGCTTCGCGGCAACCCCTGAGCTCTGAAAGATCACGTTTTGAAAGTGGCAGGTAGTCGTTAACCTGGGCAATGGAGCGGAAGCGGACAGCCTTGGAAGGGGAGTGAACACGCTCGGGGCGGCTTATGATAAGCGCGGCGGCGCCATCGGAAACCGGTGAGCAGTCGGTACGCTTCAGAATACCGGCAACCCTGGGATTCTTTTCAGAAACCTGGAAACAGAAGTCGACGGAAAGATCCTTGCGGAGCTGCGCCAGCGGGTTATCCAGCCCATTGCTGTGATTCTTGGCAGCGATCCGGGCCATTGCCGGCTCGTGGTCACCGAAGCGCTCAAAATACTTCCCGGCAATCTCACCAAAAAGAGCCGCAAAGGACTCGTAGTGCGATTCTTCTGTCTGATAACTGGCGGTGGCCAGGGCCTTGCCAACGTGATGGCAGGCGCTCATTTTCTCAACGCCGGCCACGAGAACGCTCCGGCTCTGTCCGGACATTACTGCACGTACACCGGCATGAACCGCAGCTGAACCACTGGCACAAGCATTCTCTAGGCGATGAACCGGTTTCAGGTGAAATCGAGGGTCGGCATTCAGTGCCAGCGAAGAGATAAAGCCCTGCGGATCCATCCCGGCTCCGAAGTGGCCGAGGAAAACTTCGTCGATCTCGGAAGCCGGAGTTTCGGCGTCATTCAGTGCTTCTCGAATGGCGGCGGTCAATAGCTCTTCAAGGGAGTTATCATGAGCACGGAACGGAGTGTGGCCAATACCGGAGATAACGGCTTCAAACATGGCGGTCACCTCCGATTTCTCCTACCCGGTCCCGAAGGGCGGTTTTCAGGATCTTGCCGGTTGCGTTCTTGGGCAGCTCATCGAAGAATCTGTACTCTTTCGGGAGTTTGAAGCGGGCGAGGTGGCCCGCGCAGAACTGGCTGAGCGTTTCGTGCGGGCATGGATGACCATCCATTGTAGACACGCAGGCAACCACGCGCTCTCCCCAATCGGTGTCCGGTGCACCAATGACAGAAACCTCCCGGACACTCGGGTGCTGAAGCAGAACTTCCTCAACTTCCCGGGGATAGATGTTACTGCCACCGCTGATAATGACGTCTTTGGATCGGTCGGTGAGGTAAAGGAACCCATCGTTGTCCATGTGCCCTACATCGCCCGTATGGAGCCAGCCATCGCCAGTCAGCGTTTTCGCGGTAGCATCAGGGTTATTCCAGTACCCGAGCATTACTGCATTGCCGCGGACCAGGATTTCGCCGGTTTCTCCGGTAGCCAGTTCATTGCCGGAGGCATCTGCAATCCGCAGCTCAATGCCCGCGTGAGCCTGACCGGCTGACGCCAGTCTGGTGCGGTAACGCGGATGATCCGTGTCCCGATGATGATCCTGGTCCAGCACGGTAATGGTCATCGGGCATTCGCCCTGACCGTATATCTGGACCAGCTTGTAACCCAGGACCGCATGCGCACGTTCCAGGTCATGGAGGTACATGGGGCCGCCCCCGTAGATGATGCAGTCCAGTCCAGAGATGGCGGCGCGTGGCAGCAACTCGGGACGGTCCAGCATTCGCTTGACCATGGTTGGGGCGGCAAAGAAAGAAACCGACCTGAAGTTGCGCAGAATGGTGCAGAGCTCCTCCACATCAAAGCCCCCGGAAGGCGGAATGATCTGGCAACCGCCACGGGCCATGAAAGGCAGAATGTAATAGCCGGCTCCGTGGGACAGGGGTGCACCGTGGTAGATGCATTGGCCAGGCTTTACGCTCTTAACCCGGTTCAGAAAGCCATCCAGCATGGCATACAGGTTTCGATGGGATTGCATGGCGCCCTTCGGCTTGCCTGTCGTGCCGCTGGTGTAAAATAGCCAGGCGAGGTCATCTGGTTTGCGTTCGACAAGTCTCCCGGGTTCGCCATCAAAGCAAGCCAGGTATCCTGATTGGTCCACATTAATGAGGGCGCAGGAAGGCAGGTCGGCTGATTCACCGATGCTGGCAGCCGTTTTCTCGCTCACGAAGGCGAGACTGGCCTGGCTACTGTCCGCGATATGAAGGAATTCCCGGGCATGGAGTTTGGCGTTGACGGGGACCACAACAAGGCCTGCGTACCAAGCGGCAAGCATGATTTCCGGATAGACCAGCCGGTTTTCCATAAAGATCGTGACCCGGTCACCAGGGTTGAGTCCCTTCGCTTCCTGGAACCACCCAGCGAGACGCTGAACTCGGTCGTGAAATTCCCGAAAGGTAACGGTGACGTCATTCGCGTCGGTGAGGGCGGAAAGATCCGCATAACGAATCGCGGATTCCGGCAGAATCTTGGCAATATTCATAGTGCTGTTAACCAGTCGTTTATTTGTAGTTGTATGGCATGACTGATCAACATGTGTGCCAAATGCACAACCCGTTGTTTTAACGAAATTTTATTCTATGTTTCGAAATATGTGTTTAATATATTAAACAGTAATGTCTATTATGTTGGGCATATTGTGTCTAGAATTATACACACACCAAAAATAGTCAGGCTGGAATGGGGTGAACGTGTCCAAATATAATTCGCCGCCCGAAGGGGTGAGAGAAAGCGCGGTGCAAATGCTGGCCGAATCCTTCGGCACTTTCTACGAGCATGCCATTGCTGTCGACACCAACCACAATATCACCTGGATAAGTGAAGGGTATCTGCGTTTCCTCGGCCTTGATTATGAGCCCCTGGGAGAGCCCGTCACCCGCCACGTTCCCAACAGCTTCATGCCGCGTGTAGTCGATACCGGTAAGCCGGTTTTCCTGGACCTGCTTTATGTTCGCGAGCAATGGGTGATTGTGAGTGCGTTGCCACTGCAGAATGAGGCTGGTGAAATAGTCGGAGGTTTCGGCTTTGTTGCCATGGCAGACAACACAAGTCTTGGCAAGCTTGCCAATAAATACAACAAACTCCAGAAAGAGCTGGACAGCGTCACGAGTCAGTTGGACCTGGAACGCCGCAGTAAGTATCGCCTTTCCCATATCGTGGGGCGTAGCCGGGAGTTGCAGGGGATAAAACGCAAACTCAGGCAAGTCGCTAGATTCGACATTTCGGTGTTGCTCACTGGCGAGACCGGAACCGGCAAGGAACTCTTTGCCCACGCCATTCACCAGCTTTCCAATCGGTCCAACAAGCCTTTTGTATCTCTGAATGTCTCCGCAGTTCCGGAAAATCTTATTGAAGCTGAGTTTTTCGGTGTTGCTCCAGGTGCGTACACCGGGGCTAGCAAGGAGGGACGAGAAGGTAAGCTTGCACTGGCCCGTGGTGGAACGCTGTTTCTTGATGAAATAGGCGATATGCCGCCGAACGTACAAAGTAAATTGCTACGCGTATTACAGGATCAGGAGTTTGAAGCTGTCGGTTCGAATAAAGTTCAGAAGGCCAATGTTCGCGTCGTTGCCGCCACCAGTCGCGACCTGCAGGGAATGATCCGGGATGGCCAGTTCCGCGCTGATCTGTTCTACCGGCTGAACGGAATGCCCATTCATTTACCTGCATTGAGAGAGCGACTGGAAGATATTGACCTGATTGCGGAGCGAGTGCTTGATGAGATTACGGGCAAGCTGAATCTTCAACTCTATTTCCTGACGCCGGAGGCGCTTGGCGTTCTTCGAATGCACACCTGGCCGGGAAACGTGCGCGAACTCCGCAACGTGCTTGAACGTGCGATTATTCTGTCAGAAAACAATCCCGAGATTGACGCTGCGCTGATTCGAGAGCTGATAGGCGGTGAACTGACAGGCCTTGCTGCGGAAGATCAACCGGCGATGCAGCAGTCACCAGATTGCCAGGCAACGATTCCACTTCAGGAACAGATGGCCGCCGCTGAGAGAACAATTATCCGGCAGGCGATCATGGGAACTCATGGAAACAGGAAAATGGCTGCAGAAACACTGGGAATATCCCGCGCCTCTTTGTATGAAAAAATGCGGAGACTTGGTGTCTGAGGTCAAGGTGAGCCACGGGCCGGCTGCTGTAAAACAGCGAAAGCATCAGATACCCTGAAGATCATCAATACTGACGAGCAGACTCTATGAACGTAATCATCATCGGCGCAGGCATCATGGGAACGACTTTTGCCACCCTGGCCAAAGAGTTGGCACCCGATGTGGATATCACCATCCTGGAGCGGCTGGACAATGCCGGGCAGGGGAACTCCTGGGCGTTCAACAACGCCGGAACAGGGCATGAGGCGAACTGTGAGCTTAACTATACTCCGGTGGATGAAGAGGTCATTTCGGTTGAAAAAGCCCTGA
>JAWWAT010000068.1:0-10992 GCA_033721635.1 Marinobacter sp.
GAACCAGCTCCGGGCATCAACTTCTGGACGAGTCAGCGCTGGCCATGCTCGAACAGGCGGCGCCTCTGCCACCAGTACCGGAAGCGATTGCAGGACAGAAATTCCGCTACGCCTTACCGGTACGGTTCAGCCTTCGCTGAGCCGGTGAGCGGTTGCGCCAGGTTGCAGCAGCGGCAAAAGGGAACGCACCGATCGAGTGCGTGAGGGCCTCGGTCGCCTCTTCGCCCGAGGCGGGCAACCACACTTCGAAAATTATTACCCTACTGATTTAATTCCGGTTTCGTGACAATTCTCCATTCTGGCACAGTCTCTGCACATTCTCGGGCAGCGGAACCAGTGTCGGTTCTGCATACAGCGACAGATTCATTCAGACGACGGCGTCTACCTGTACCTGCATATTGCAGGCATCGGGTAACGCCGTTTTTTGTGGCCGCTTCAAAAGTCTGGTCATCCGATAGAAGTCAGAGGAAAAATTATGTCTTACATCGTGCCTTCGGAATTCGTCACCAAGATGGTCGACGCCGGCGAATCCAAGATCTACATGTCTACCCGGGACACCCTGATCCGGGCGTTCATGGCCGGCGCAATCCTCGCTCTTGCAGCGGTTTTTGCCATAACCGTTGCGGTGCAGACTGGCAGCCTTCTGGTAGGCGCCATTCTGTTTCCCGTGGGCTTCTGCATGCTCTACCTGATGGGCTTTGACCTCTTGACCGGCGTTTTCATGCTCACACCACTGGCTCTGCTCGACAAACGTCCGGGCGTTACCCCTCGGGGAATCCTGCGTAACTGGGGCTGGGTCTTCCTGGGTAACTTCGGCGGCGCCCTTACCGTGGCCGTCATTATGGCGTTCGTATTCACTTATGGCTTCAACACGGACCCCGGTGCGGTAGGTGACAAGATTGCCAGTGTGGGCAAGGAACGGACTCTCGGTTATGCCGAGTATGGGGCCGCAGGCTGGATGACGATTTTCCTGCGGGGCATGCTGTGCAACTGGATGGTGTCTATGGGCGTGGTTGGCGCCATGATTTCAACCACGGTTCCGGGCAAGGTGCTGGCCATGTGGATGCCCATCATGCTGTTCTTTTTCATGGGCTTCGAGCACTCCATCGTGAACATGTTCCTGTTCCCCTTTGCGATCATGATGGGCGGTGAGTTCTCGATCATGGATTACTTCATCTGGAATGAGATACCGACCGTTCTGGGCAATCTGGTAGGCGGGCTTTCGTTTACCGGCCTCACCCTGTATGCGACCCATGTACGCACCGCACCCAAGCGCAAGATTGCAGCAGCCTACAGCGACGCTGCCCTGGCACGAACCAACTAAGCCGGGTCTTCCTGCAACTCCGGCTGCCGCACCCGCCGGAGTTACTTTTTCTTTTCTCGCGAAGACGATGCTGTTCGATGGCCAACCCCCTTTCCATTTCCTCCGGCCAGTACTCCGACGCCGGCACCAAGCCGCTAAACCAGGACTTCCACGGTCTATTGGTGCCAACCGGCCACCAACTGGTTACCAAGGGCATCGCCATTGCCATCGCCGACGGCATCAGCTCCAGCGAGGTCAGCCAGATTGCCAGCGAATCCGCCGTTGCCGGCTTTTTCAGCGACTACTTTTCCACGCCTGAAAGCTGGTCGGTGAAACACTCCGCTCAGCGAGTATTGAGCGCGACCAACGCCTGGCTTTATGCCCAGACCCGGCAAAGCCAGTATCGCTATGACCGTGATCGCGGCTATGTCTGCACCCTGAGCGTGATGGTGCTCAGGTCGGCCACGGCACACCTGTTCCACATTGGCGATACCCGCATCTACCGGTTTCATGCCAACCAGCTTGAACAGCTCAGTACCGACCACCGGCTCTGGCTCTCCCGGGACGAGAGCTGCCTGACCCGTGCCATGGGCATCGGCGATCAGCTAGACATTGATTATCAGAGCCTGCCGATTCAACCCGGCGACACGTTTCTGCTGACCACCGATGGCATCCATGAGCACCTGGACGAGCGAACCATGGCCGGTATCATCCGGGAATCCCCTGATGATCTGGACGCGGCCGCTCGCCGGTTGGCTATGGCGGCGCTTGAGCAGGGCAGCGACGATAACCTGACAGCCCAGATCATCCGGGTCGACTCAGTGCCCTCGGTGCGGGAAAGCAGCGAGTTGTTTCATGAGCTGGCCGGGCTGCCATTTGCGCCCGAACTGCAACCGGGACAACATCTGGACGGCTACCGGATTCTCAGGCAGATTCACGCCAGCAGCCGCAGCCACGTCTACCTGGCGGTGGATGAGGAAACAGATACCCGCGTGGTGCTGAAAATGCCATCACTGGAACAGCGGCACGATCCGGTCTATCTCGAACAGTTCTCCACCGAGCAGTGGATTGCCCGGCGAATTAGCAGCGCCCATGTCGCAAAGCCGTTCCAATCCAGCCGACCACCCAGCTTTGTCTACCAGGCCACCGAATTCGTGGACGGCTGTACCCTGCGGCAATGGATGCTGGATAACCCGGCGCCGGCTCTCGAAACCGTGCGTAGCCTCGTCGAGCAGATCGGTAAAGGCTTGCGTGCCTTTCACCGGCTTGAAATGGTGCATCAGGATCTCAAACCGGAAAACGTGCTGGTGGATGCTCATGGCACGGTCACGCTGATCGATTTCGGGGCCACGCGGGTTGCCGGCCTGGAGGATCCTGAAACCGGCGAGCAGGGCAGTCCCCGGGGGGCAGCGCTTTACAGTGCCCCGGAGACCTTTCTCGGCGAGCCCGGAAGCTGGCTATCAGACCAGTTCTCCCTGGGAGTGATCACCTACCAGCTGCTCACCGGCCAGCTACCCTATGGCCCGGACGTGCCAAAAATCCAACGCCGGAGCCAGCTTCGAGGCCTGAAATATCAACCTGTCCGAGAGTTCCGGGAGAATCTGCCCGGTTGGGTCGACGATGCTATCGAAAAAGCGGTTCATCCCCAGGCTCAACGACGCTATCGAGCACTCTCGGAATACCTGTACAACCTGAGACACCCCCCCGTCGACTGGCACAAGCGTCATCGGCCGCCGTTGATGGAGCGCAATCCCGTGGCCTTCTGGCAGGGCGTATCCGGGTTACTGCTCGTGGCATTGCTGGCAGCCCTCGCCCTGGGCTAAAGCGGGCATTGCCCGAGCAAATTTTTGCCCCATCAGCAATTCATCGCCTGGCGTTCGGGCGCGGGATTGCCTGGCACGCCCTGAGCATCTCCTAGAAAAAAGATAACCTACTGTTTTAAATGACATTATATCTTCTGGCACAGGCTTTGTACTGAAAGTCCGCGTCCAGGGAACACCCCGGGGACACGATTCATTCACAAGTCATGGAGCAGACTATGCCAACTCCTTGTTATATCAGTATCGAAGGCCAGACCCAGGGCAACATCACCGCCGGCGCATTCACATCCGACTCCGTCGGCAACATCTACGTGGAAGGCCACGAAGACGAAGTGCTGGTTCAGGAATTCAGCCACGTCGTGACCGTACCGACCGACCCCCAGTCCGGTCAGCCATCCGGTCAGCGCGTACACAAGCCGTTCAAGTTCACCTCCGCCCTGAACAAAGCCACCCCGCTGATGTACAACGCCCTGGCCTCCGGCGAGATGCTGCCCAAGGTCGAGCTGAAGTGGTACCGCACCTCCGTTGAAGGCAAGCAGGAGCACTTCTTCTCCACGATCCTCGAAGATGCCACCATCATCGACATCAACTGCAACATGCCCCACTGTCAGGACGCCGGCAACGCCGACTTCACCCAGCTGGTGACCGTTTCCCTGTCCTACCGCAAGGTAACCTGGGAGCACGCGGTTGCGGGTACTTCCGGTGCTGACGACTGGCGTTCGCCGATCGAGGCGTAAGTCAATCCGCAGTGAGAGGAATAGATGCTCCGGAGATCAGAGGGTCCTCGGAGCATCAGCTTTGGACCTTCAAGGAACGAAGAGCATGAGCGACTCAATTACTGAGAATGATGTTGATATCATTCAAGCAATCATCCGGTCATTCTATGGGCAAGGCAATGCCCGTCTGTTTACCTCATCCACGATTACAGATGAAACTATTGTCAAAGTAGTAGAGTTATTGGCAGAAACGGAAGACTGCAGCACTTGGATTGACGCAGTTCCCAGCCCGCAGGATTTGCTTATACCCGCCAATAAACTAAGAAAGTGGGGCCTGCGAATCATCAGAAAGTCCGGAGAGCCCTTTCTCACCGGCAACGTGCGCATTAACATAATGTGCAAGCGGTTCCGCGCTACGCAATTCAAACCAGCTATAATCGACTCTTTAAATTAAACAGGGATGTGTTTCATGAAAGCGTTCATCGCTTGCGGGATTTTTTTGATCAGCCTGATCTCGGGTTGTGCTTCTCTTTATCAACAAGCCACCGAGTTTCGCACTTCCAATGGTATTGCGTTCGAGTTCAATAGCAGACAATTCGATACTGTCGATATCCAACCTTCTGAAACACAGATTTGGCGCGGCTCGGAATTAGTGGGCTCTGTAGCGACGATGGAAACCAACGCCGAGTTTTCAACGGCAGTCGAAGAGGTCAGACAGGGTTTTAGGGAAGCACAGAAATCCTCTGGTGACGTGACAGAACTGGACTTGGGCGAAGGAGTCTATGGGTTCTCTGCAACTGTAAACGGCTACACCACTGCTTTTATCGCCACGTCGAACCACCCGTCATCATGGGTTACGATTAGCACTGATGATGACGTTTTCTACGAAGTTTTATCCACGTTGACGGTTCACGAGAGGCACCAATAATGTTTGCCGTTAGTTGACACCACTGGCATTGTTTTAATTGAGTGGCTTATTAGCCGCCTCAGCCTGTAAACGCTCAACCAGCCAGACCTTGATAATCGATTGACGGGTAACGCCAATACGTGCTGCCTCACGGTCCAGAGACTCCACGACCCAGGCCGGAAAATCAACATTGATTCGCTTTTGTTCCTGATTCACCCGCCTTGCAGAAGACAGATCAAGATCCCCGACAACATCTTCCTGGCCCTCATCAAACTTCTTGTCAAAATCTTTAGCTTTCATAAAGCTCAACCTCTTTCTTGCGGGAACGCCTGACCGAAATCAGGCGAGTACGCCCTTCCCGGTAAGTCACGACGGCCGACCAGTACTTGTCCCCAATCTTGCCAATTAGCAGATATCGGGGCTCATCCACGCACTTTGCCTTTACTTCCAGCAAATACGGGTCTTTCCACAGCTGCTGGGCATCCACGAAATCAATACCGTGCTTGTCCAGATTGGCCTGGCTTTTGGTTCCGTCAAATTCAAACACGTCCATGAGTACAAATTATCCCTTTTTTACTCATTCGACAAGGGGTCACCGCTAGGACTTCGTTCGACCTTTCCCAGAGATCGATAATCAGTACCACCGCATAATATTGCCGAGCCAGACCATAGCAAACCGCAAATTCGAACGTTAAGCTTGTCTATTCATAAGCATCCGTGAAGTAGCCAGGTACCCGAGTTTGCAGAAAACGCCCCTACCAACCCAGACCGCCATCAGCCTTGGTGAGCTCATGTGCGCCGTCACCCGGGACTGGCTCTGGCAACCGGCGGAGCAGTGGGTCCGGGAACGCAATCCGGGAAGCGTCCTGCATTGCCGGGTTGGATCGGGCCAGGCCACCTACCACCGTTACGATTCCCGGGACCGACAACATCTGATCACCTACGGTGCCCGCATGATTGCCGCCAAGCACCAGCCGGAGACGGCCAGCGGCTGGCTGTCGGGCCGGGAGATCCGGAAACGCGGCTACTTTGGTGGGGAACTGAGCACGCTGAATCTGCTGGCACACACCTGCTGCCATGAGTTTGCCCATCTCCTGCAGCAAAGTGCCGGACAGCGGTACCGGGGGTCTGTGCACAACCGTCATTTCTATACCATTCTGGACGAGTTGCACGAGAGCGGCGCGGCGCAAGCGACCCGCAGGGCCCTGGCGGAGAAGGCCAGGGATCAGGGCCTGGCGCTTCCGGATACACCCTTTGAACCTGTAGACATGAACCAGGCAATGGCCCGCTGGCAAGTGGGCGACACCGTGCGATTTGGTGCCGGCCGAAGGGAACTGCAGGGGCAGATCATCCGGATTAATCGCAAGACCTGCACCGTGGATGGTATCGGCCCCTCAAAAGGGGCTCGTTACAGGGTGCCTGTGCAGATGCTGAGCCCGCTTACACCGCCTCGGTAGCGGGACCGAGCAAGCTCCGGATCTCGGGAATGCAGGAGCCGCAGTTGGTGCCGCACTGTAATGCAGACCCCAGGGCCTCAACAGTATCGACGCCCCGTTCAATTGCTTGCGTTATCTGCCTGTCCCCGACCTGAAAGCAGCTGCAAACCAGATTTCCGGCCTCATCCCCATCCACGGCTTTTGCCGCCAACAGGCCGCGGCGGGTAGTCAGGTCCAACTCCGTATGGCTAAAGCAACCGGCCAGCCACTCCATGGACGGCAAGGCCTCCGGGTCACGATCCACCATCAATACCGCCTCCAACTGGCCATTCCGCAGCCTGGCCGCCCGGAAACGGCCCTCGCGTACATCCTCCAAGACAAGCTGGGGCTGACCACCCAGCCAGTCGTTTACGGCCGTTTGCCAGTCTACCGGAGACCGTCCGGCTACCACCCAGCTATCACAGTCAGCGAGAGTCTGGCGGGCCCAGTAGTCTGCGTTCCAGCGTTTCGGACGATCCCGCCGCACCAGCAATCGACCATGCCAGCGGGCAGGCCAGTGGGTCAGATTGGCGCGACCATGCTTGGCCTCGGGTTGGCCGGACACCGGATCCACCAGGCTGTCGGTCAGCGCTGTGGCCAATCCCTGGCCCGAGAACTGATCGTTCCAGTGAATCGGCACAAACACCTCTCCCCGCCGTTGCTCCGGGGCGCTTCGCACGCGACCAACAAAGTGCCCATGAGCGCTGGTCAACGACGCCAATGCCCCAGGCTTGAGGGAAAACATCCGAATGTCCTCGGGATGCACTTCAATGAACGGCTCCGGGCGATGCGCCAGCAGCCGGCTGGACCGCCCCGTTCGGGTCATGGTGTGCCACTGGTCACGGATACGACCGGTATTCACGATCATCGGGAAAGCATCAGACGTGCTCCCCGCCGGTAACCGGACGTCAATCGGAATCAAGCGGGCACGCCCGTTGCTGGAAGCAAACCGACCATCGCTGAACAGACGCCTCGAATCCATTGCCAGGCCGGCAACCGGCCAGTGAACAGGCTCAAGGGCCTCATATTGTTGATCATCCAGATCCGCCAACCCGGAAATATTGAAGAAACGTTGACCGGCGTTCTCGAATCCCGATAGCCGGGCATGTTCCCGGAAAATGTCCACCGGCGCCTCGTAATCAAAGCTGGAAGCGTACCCCAAAGCCCTGGCCACCTCACTGATGATCCACCAGTCCTGCCGGGCATCTCCGGGCAACGGCAGAAAACGCCGCTGACGGGAAATACAGCGTTCGGAATTGGTGACCGTGCCGTCTTTCTCACCCCAGCCCGCCGCGGGTAAGAGAATGTTTGCATGGCTGGCCGTGTCTGTATGTTTGACACAGTCAGAAACGATAACGGTCGGGCACAGGTCCAGAGCACGGCGAATACGGTGGGTCTCCGGCAAACTGACTGCCGGATTGGTGGCCATGATCCACAACACCTTTATTTCACCACGCTCGACAGCATCAAACAGGTCAATGGCTTTCATTCCGGGCCCGTCTGCAACGGCGTCGGTGCCCCAGAAGCGTGCCACCCGGTCACGGGCTCCGGGACTGTCATAGTCCATATGGGCCGCAAGTGTGTTGGCAAGCCCGCCCACTTCCCGACCGCCCATGGCGTTGGGCTGACCGGTAAGCGAGAATGGGCCCGCGCCGGGCTGACCAATCCTGCCGGTGGCCAGGTGACAATTGATAATGGCGTTGCCCTTGTCTGTTCCGGCCGAGGACTGGTTGATACCCTGGGAGAACGCGGTCACTGTGCGCTGCTCTTCGGCGAACCAGCGGTAAAAGGTAATGACATCGTCTATTGGCAGTTCACAGATCCGGGACACCGCTTCAGGGGAAGGTGCCGCGGATCTGGCCGCGCTGAGGCTGTCTTCGAAGCCCTCGCAATGGTCTGCCAGGAAACCATGATTAACAGCCTGCTGGTCGGCAAGCCAGACCAGTAAGCCATTAAACAGTATCGTATCGGTCCCGGGACGCAGGGCCAGATGCAGATCGGCCAGGTCGCTGGTGGCCGTTCTTCGGGGGTCAATCACCACGACTCGACGGCCCGGCCGGGCCGATGCCTGCATTCTCTGGTAGAGCACTGGGTGCGCCCATGCGGCATTGCTCCCAGCCAAAACCAGCAGATTGGCGAGTTCCAGATCCTCGTAACAGCCGGGAACAAGGTCCTCCCCAAAGGCTCGTTTATGGGCAGCGACCGCGGACGACATGCACAGCCTGGAGTTGGTATCCACGTGGGGCGTGCGTATGAATCCCTTGGCCAGCTTGTTGGCCACGTAATAATCTTCTGTCAGTAACTGGCCGGAGAGATAGAAAGCCACCGATTCGGGGCCGTGGAGAGCCACCGACTCTCGAATCCTTCGGGCGATTCCCGTCACTGCATCGGACCAGGAGACTTCGCGCCCATCCACAACAGGCTTCAACAATCGGTCTTCGGGAGTGAGGGTTTCATGCAAGGCAGAGCCTTTCACGCACAGACGCCCCAGGTTGGCTGGATGTGTCTTATCCCCCCGGGATTCAGATGGCGATGCATTCACTCCACAACCCACGCCGCAATACGGGCAGGTGGTTTTAACTGTCGCCGTTTTCTTGTCGGTACCGGTCACAGCACCTCCTCGCGTTTCATAAAAAAAGCCCGCCAATCCAGATGCCTTTTATAGGAGCATCCAGGGCGGGCTTCTTTGCCAGTAGAATCAGGTTGTCTTTAATCGTTCGATCCTGAGCTGCAATAACAGGGCCACTCTGATCGGAAACGGGTCCGGGCTCCGTCAGCCACTGCAATCCGCGGTTTGGGAGGACGTCATTCCCACGCCAACGCACCAATGCCTTGGGAGATTGACCAATCCCGGTATCAAATTGGTGCAAAATTGATCTACCACGCACTAAAACCAGACCGACACCTATCGTCTTTTACTGCCTCTTATCATCGGCATCTCCCTAACCCTTTGTTTTATCGAGCCCAAGAGATATGGCACGGCCCATGCAATGCTCTAGACAGAGACGCGCGTTACGACTCAACAGAAAACTGATCCCCAGGCACAGGCGCCTGCTTTCCGGCAACGGAGGGCGGGCGTTTTTGCGTTTGGACCAAACAGAATGAGGTTTATCCATGTATACGTCCACACGACATACCACTCGCTGGCTCACTCGAGTTCTAATGGCGGTTACCTTCTGGGCAGCCAGCACACTGGCTCAGGCGGAGATTGGTCCAGCCGAAAAGCCGGACCTCAAGCTCGGCTTTATAAAACTGACAGACATGGCACCCCTGGCAGTAGCCTGGGAGCAGGGCTTCTTTATGGACGAAGGCCTGTTCGTGGAACTTGAGGCACAGGCAAACTGGAAAGTACTCCTGGACCGGGTCATTACCGGGGAACTGGATGGCGCCCATATGCTCGCTGGCCAGCCCCTGGGCGCCTCCATTGGTTACGGGACCCAGGCGGATATCATCACCGCCTTCAGCATGGATCTGAATGGTAACGGGATCACGGTTTCCAACGACGTCTGGGAAACCATGAGCCAGCACATCCCCAAAAATGCTGACGGCAAGCCCGAGCACCCGATCAGTGCCAGCACTCTTCAGCCCGTGGTGGAAGCGGCCCGGGACCGGGGCGAGCGTTTCCGCATGGGCATGGTGTTTCCGGTATCCACCCATAACTATGAGCTGCGTTACTGGCTCGCAGCCGGTGGACTCAACCCCGGCTATTACGCACCTCAGCGTGGCGACACCAGTGGCACTCTGGAAGCAGACGTACACCTCTCTGTGACCCCTCCGCCACAAATGCCCGCCACCATGGAAGCAGGCACAATCCAGGGTTACTGCGTGGGCGAGCCCTGGAACCAGCAAGCAGTATTTATGGGCATCGGCGTGCCCGTGATCACCGATTACGAAATCTGGCCGAACAATCCCGAAAAAGTCTTTGGCGTAACCCGTCAATGGGCTGAGAACAACCCCAACACGCACCTGCGCCTGCTACGTGCAATGATTCGTGCTGCCCATTGGCTGGACGCTAACAACAACGCCAACCGGGACGAAGCAGTGAAGATCCTGGCGCGTCCCAGCTACGTCGGTGCCGATGAAGCAGTCATTGCCAACTCAATGACCGGCACCTTCGAATATGAAAAGGGCGACGTACGACAGGTTCCGGATTTCAATGTCTTCTTCCGGTATCACGCCACCTACCCGTATCCGTCAGATGCCATCTGGTACCTCACTCAGATGCGCCGCTGGGGGCAGATTCCCGAGGCCAAGCCAGACAACTGGTATATGGAAACTGCGGCACAGGTCTACCGCGCTGACATCTATGAGCAAGCCGCCCGTTCTTTGATTGCTGACGGCACGCTCAAGGCCTCCGACTTCCCGGATTTCGATGCCGAAAACTTTCAACGCCCACATCAGGGTGAGCTGATTGACGGTGTCGCATTTACACCCCGAACACCCAACGCCTACATCGACAGTTTCGACATCGGCCTGAAAGGTTCGCAAACCCCGTAAGCGGGTTAGCAAGGAGGTTTTAAACCATGACTACGATCACTTCGGCCAACAGAACCCCTCAGTCATCGCACTGGCTGAGCAAGAAAGTCAGGGCCCTCGGCGACGCACTGACACCCGGCCAGTTAGCCGCCACCGGGCGCCAGATATTGCTGCCACTAATCGGGATTCTGGTATTTGTCGGTTTTTGGCACCTGGCCGCGCCGCAGGTTGACACCTCTCTGGGCAGCTTTCCGGGCCCGGCACAGGTCTGGGAGCAATCGGGACAACTCTGGCA
>JAWWAT010000069.1:0-10921 GCA_033721635.1 Marinobacter sp.
GTGTTCGATCCGTTCGACGTCTTCATAGAATCCGGGCACCGACAGGCAGCCTTCCTGCATGGCTTCCCTTTCACCGTCCAGGACCTCCACTTCGGGATTGATGAACACCCGCGGCTCGCTCTTGTCCTCGGACAGATCCATAACGATGATCTGCTTGTGAACATTCACCTGTGTGGCCGCAAGGCCAATGCCGGGCGCATCGTACATGGTCTCGAACATGTCGTCGATCAGCTTGCGGTCGGCATCTGTCACCTCTTCTACCGGCTTGGCAATGGTGCGCAGACGGGGATCCGGGTATTCGAGAATCTCTAATATCATAGGTCAGTCTTTTCGCCTGTATGTCGGGACACCCGCATAATTATGCCTGCATCTCTTTTGACTTTGCTGCTCTTTGTAACAATGTGAAACTGATCTCCGAAATGCGACAGCGTACTGCGCAAATTTCAGCCCTACCTCTACTATTATCGGGGCAAGGCCCCAGCTTTCAACGGCTGGAGCGGTCATCAACGTTTATATTGCTATTATCCAACAATTCGTCGATTGAGTACAAACTGATCAGTTAATAGTTAAAATCTTTCGACGGCGGGATAGAATTTACTGGAAGAACAAAAGATAACATCACAATTTGCGAGACTTCTTCTATAGTAACTGGAATAACAACGTAATAAGCTGCAGGAAACTGACTGCATCCCAACAGAATGCAAAGAATCAAGGCACGCGATCAAGGACTTAGACAATGAGGAAACTGCTGTACGCTCTGGCAGCAACTACGCTGCTTATAACCTCCTGGGCCCATGCTGCACCGGAGCTGCGGTCCGATCACCCCGAGCGTTACACCGTAGTTAAGGGTGATACCCTCTGGGACATTTCGGCCCGTTTTCTGAATAACCCCTGGTACTGGCCGGAAATATGGCATGTAAACCCGCAGGTCGCCAACCCTCACCTGATCTACCCCGGTGATCGCCTTGCCCTGGTTTATATTGACGGTAAACCCCGTATTACCAAGGTTGCCAGCAACGATGTGGTGAAGCTGTCGCCAAAGGTTCGTTCCGAGCCTATCGATACGCCGATCCCCGCCATCCCGCTGGATGCCATCGGCAGCTTCCTCACGGATACCCGTATTGTCAGCCCGGAAGAAATCAGTGGCGCCCCCTATGTTCTGGAGGGTGAAGATGGCCGGATCATTACCGGTGCCGGCGACAAGCTTTACGCTCGTGGTGAAAAGCCTGCGGACAAGGTTGGTGTCTTCCGTCGCAGCAAGGAGTTCCGCGATCCGGACACGGGCGAATTCCTCGGTCTCGAGGCCCGCAGCATTGCCCGTGGCGATGTGGCCCGGGAAAACGGCGACGTGTTGACCGTAAACCTGACCAGCTCCAACGAAGAAGTTCGTATTGGCGACCGGCTGATGGTGAGTGAGGACCGTCGGCTGACCACCAGCTTCGTGCCCAGTGCTCCCGACCAAGATATTGAAGGACAGATGATCTCGGTTGATGGTGGTGTCAGCCAGATCGGTCAGTTCGATGTGGTTGCCATTAACCGGGGTACCCGGGAAGGTCTGGAAGCGGGCAACGTGATGGCCGTTCTGAAAAGCGGCAATCTGGTTCGTGATCCGGTAACGGGAGAAACCATCGAGCTGCCCTCCGAGCGTGCCGGGCTGCTGATGGTGTTCCAGGCTTATGAAAAGATGAGCTACGGCCTCGTGCTGCAGGCCAACCGCGTATTGACGGTGGGTGACAAGGTTACCAACCCCTGATGGACTGACGACTGACAGACGCAACGGCCGGACCAGGAAGGTCCGGCCTCGCTTTTCCAAGGACGATGCCGTGTTTTCCTCTGCCACAGCCCAATGGCTGTTTCTGACTTGCCTGCCAAACCTTGGCCGCACCCGTCGGCGTGAACTGCTGACAGAATTCCCTGACCTGCCAAAGCTGCTCTTCATGAATGTCGCGACCCTGCGGGCCATGGGCATGGCGGCGGACGCCATAACCGCGATCCAGGCCTGGCAGCAGCAGGATTGTACTCATCCGGCGGTTCGCGAGGTCCGCTTGATTCGAGATGCCTGCCGCAAGCACTGCATCGGTATCCTGGCCTGGCCGGACCCTGATTACCCGGAGCAGCTCCGGCACATTCACGATGCACCCTCGGTACTCTATACCCTGGGTGATACGGGGCTTCTGGCCAGGGATCAGATCGGCATTATCGGCAGTCGCAAGGCGACTCCTGCGGGTCTGGATCATGCCCGTCGGTTTGCTGCGGAACTCAGTGCCCGGGATTTACTGGTGACCAGCGGTCTGGCGCTGGGCGTGGATGGCGCGGCCCATGCCGGTGCGCTGGATGCCGGGTTTCCGACCATAGCGGTGATTGGCTGCGGTCTGGACCGCATCTACCCCCACCAACACAGGCGACTGGGTGAGCGGGTGATTAACGAGGGGCTGGTGGTTTCCGAGTATCCCCCCGGTACACCGGCAAGAGCCGCGCACTTTCCCCAACGCAACCGAATTATCAGCGGCCTGAGCCGTGGCGTGCTGGTGGTGGAGGCGGGTCTGCGCAGTGGCTCCCTGATTACCGCGCGGATGGCGCTGGAGCAGGGCCGGGAAGTCTTCGCCATTCCCGGCTCGGTCCATAGCCCGGTTGCCCGGGGCTGTCATCACCTGATCAAACAGGGTGCCCGACTGGTGGAAACGGTGGATGATATTCTGGAGGAACTGGGCGCCTGGTGGTCCCCGCCGCTTCCGCCTGAGCCCGCGTCAGAACCAGAACCAAAGCGCCGTGACAACGGCCCCCTGGCCGGCCTGGATAGTCGCGAAATCGCGGTGTTTGAGGCTTTAGGGTATGATCCTCAATCAACCGATGCACTGAGTTCAGCAACCGGTCTTCCCGCCGATCAACTCATGCAGTCCCTGTTGCTTCTGGAGTTGCAGGGACTGGTCAGTTCGGCACCGGGAGGGTTCCAGAAAATCGCCTGAATCTGGTGTGACCATCTACTCTGATCAAATCTGACACAAGCAGTATGGCCCATTCTCATCCCCTTTCTGACTGGCAACTGCACTGTGCCCGCCGCACGATCTACAGTGGCGGCGTTATCGCCTATCCCACCGAAGCTGTATGGGGTCTGGGTTGTGATCCATGGGATCAGGAGGCGGTGGAGCGGATTCTCGAGCTGAAGCAGCGCCCGGTGGAAAAAGGCGTGATTCTGGTGGCTTCGTCCGTCGACCAGATCCGCTTCCTGCTGGACCCTCTGCCTCAAGCGCTCCGAGCCGAGGCAGAGCGCCACTGGCCCGGTCCCGTGACCTGTCTGCTGCCAGACAGCGAGCGCCAGATTCCGGAATGGGTGCGCGGAAAGCACACTTCCATCGCGGTCCGGGTCAGCGAGCATCCGGTGGTGCGCGCCCTCTGTGAGGTGGCGCACATGCCTCTGGTCTCCACGTCCTGCAATCCGGCCGGCCGCCAGCCAGCCCGACATATCTGGCAGGTCAGGGGCTACTTCGGCGATCAGCTTGACTGGATAGTGCCCGGGGCATTGGGCGGTAATCGCAAACCCAGCCGTATTATTGATATTGTCAGCGGTCAGCAACTTCGTTAGGAGCGTTTATGGCACAGCAACCCGATAGCCAGGCGGTAAAGCAGTACCTGCTGGGATTGCAGGAATCGATCTGTAGCCGCCTGGAGGCTGTCGATAACGGTGCATCGTTCATCCGGGATGCCTGGGACCGGCCGGAAGGCGGCGGCGGTGTCAGCCGCGTGATCACCGAAGGCCAAGTGTTCGAGAAAGGCGGTGTCAATTTCTCCCATGTCATGGGAGACACCATGCCCGCCTCGGCCACGGCCCACCGCCCGCACCTGGCCGGTGCTCCCTGGCAGGCCATGGGGGTGTCGCTGGTTATCCATCCCAACAACCCCTATGTGCCGACCTCCCACGCCAATGTGCGGTTTTTTATTGCCACGCCAAAGAACAGTGAGCCGGTTTACTGGTTTGGTGGTGGCTACGACCTCACGCCCTATTACGGTTTCGAGGAGGACTGTGTCCACTGGCACAGGACAGCCCGCGCCGCGTGCGAACCGTTTGGAGAGGGCACCTACAAGCGCTTCAAGGACTGGTGTGACGACTACTTTTATCTGAAACACCGGGATGAGCCCCGGGGTGTTGGTGGCCTGTTCTTTGATGACCACAACACCGGCGACTTCGAGCAGGATTTCGGCCTGATGAAAGCGGTGGGCGACAGCTATATTGATGCCTTCGAGCCCATTGTCCGGCGCCGCATGGATCACCCTTTCGGTGACCGCGAGCGGGACTTTCAGCTCTACCGCCGCGGGCGTTACGTGGAATTCAATCTGGTTTATGATCGGGGCACCCTGTTTGGCCTGCAATCCGGCGGCCGGACGGAATCCATACTGATGTCCCTGCCGCCTCTGGTGCGCTGGGACTACAACCGGACTGCCGAGCCGGGCTCAGAGGAAGCCCGGCTCACCGACTATTTCCTGACTGGCCGGGACTGGCTGGAGGCCCAGCATGACTAACGATCTCTACGCCGTTGTTGGCAACCCCATCAGCCACAGCAAATCGCCGAGGATTCACAGCCTGTTTGCCAGTGAGACCGGGGAACCGGTTGAATACACGGCTATTCAGGCCCCGCTGGATGAGTTTGCCGGCACCGTCAGGCAATTCTTTGAGCGGGGCGGAAAAGGCCTGAACGTGACCGTGCCGTTCAAGGAAGAGGCCTGGAAGGTGGCCGATTGCCGTACCGAGCGGGCCGAGAATGCCGGGGCAGCCAATACCCTGTACCTGGATGACGATGGTCAACTGACCGCTGACAATACCGACGGTTGCGGTATTGTCCGGGATCTTGTTGCCAATCACGGTGTCGCTCTGAAGGCCGCACGCATTCTGGTGCTGGGTGCCGGCGGGGCGGTTCGTGGTGTTCTGGGGCCGATCCTGGCGGAGCATCCTGCCTCGATTACCATTGCCAACCGGACGGTCGCCAAGGCTGAAGCCCTGGTTAAGCTGTTTAAGCCCGTGGCGGACGAGACCGTGCTTTCCGCCTGCGGGTTCGAGCAGCCCGGTGAGCCTTTTGACGTGATCATCAACGGCACGAGTGCCAGCCTCCAGGGTGATTTGCCCCCGCTGTCGCCGAAAGTGATTGATGGGAAAACGGTGGTCTACGACATGATGTATTCACTGCAGACGACCACCTTCAATCAGTGGGCACTTGAACAGGGCGCACAGATCGTTCATGACGGGCTTGGTATGCTGGTTGAACAGGCAGCGGAATCCTTCCGGATCTGGCGCGGCATCAGCCCTGCCACCCGCCCTGTCATTGAGGAATTGCGTAACGAATGAGCCGCTGCCCCCGGATTGGGCTATGCTCAGGGTCAACATTCCGTAGGGATTTTCGATGGATATTCTTACCCTTGTGGGGCTTGTTGCCGGCGTCCTGATTGTCATTCTGGCGATGCTGGCCAATGCCTCCTTCCTGACGTTCCTGAATCTTCCGGGGCTTGCCATTGTGGTGGGCGGGACCTTTGCCGTTACCCTGATCAAGTTCCGCATGGCGTCGGTGATGAGCGCGTTCCGCCTGGCCATGTCCGCAGCCTTTACCGACCGCATGGCGCGGCCGGCGGAGTTGATCCGGGAAGTGGGATCACTGGCCATGGTGGTGCGTAAAGAGGGCATTCTGGGCCTGGAAAACCACCAGACGGATAATGAGTTCCTTCAGAAGGCGATCAATCTGTGTGTCGACGGTCACCCGCCGGAACTGGTAGAGGAGGCTCTGGCCCAGGAAACCCAGCAGACCGCCGAGCGATACGAAGTGGCCGAGCGGGTGTTCCGGGGTATTGGCGAATCAGCCCCGGCCATTGGCATGCTGGGTACCCTGGTGGGTCTGGTACAGATGCTTAATACCCTGGATGACCCCTCCTCCATTGGCCCGGCCATGGCGATCGCCCTGCTCACCACCCTTTACGGTGCATTCATTGCCCAGCTGATTGCCCTGCCCCTGGCCGACAAGCTGCAACTGAAAGCCGAGGACGAGTCCCGGAACCAGATGCTGATCATCACATCCATCAAGAACATCATGCGCGGTGAGAATCCCCGGGTGATGACCGAATTGCTGTCCTCGTTTGTTACCCCTGAGCAGCGCACCAGCCTGGCGCCGGAGCGGGAGGCCTGAGGGTTTGGAACTGGTCCAGAAGAAAAACCGGAAGCGTTTGCAGAACCAGACTCCGGCCTGGATCGTTACCTTTGCCGATCTGGCCACTCTGCTGCTGACCTTTTTCATACTGCTGCTGTCGTTCGCCGAAATGGACGTTGAGAAGTACCGGGCCATGGCGAATTCCATGGCCGTGGCCTTTGGCTCCAGCAACGTCTTGGCGGAGGATATTGGTGGCTCCCCGCTGACCATGATCGAATCGGATACGGTCTCCCTGCCCGAGCCCACCGAGTCCCAGGCCCGGGAGCCCGAGTTCATCGATGAGCGCGCGGAGGGGGCCGCGCCCACCCAGATTCCCGGTGGTGTGATCGATCTGGCCAGCCGGATGATCCGGGAACTGGAATCGGAGGTCGCTTCCGAGGCCCTAAGTGTCAATTACGATCAGAACCAGGTGGTCATCCGGTTCTCCGAGGAGGCGACCTTTCGATCCGGTGAGGCCGCCATCAAGCCCGAGATGATTCCGATCATCGAACGGGTGGTCAGCGTGCTGTCCGCCTGTACCGGCGATGTGCTGGTGTCCGGCTATACCGACGATCGGCCCATTTCCAGTGACCGCTTTCGTTCGAACTGGGATCTTTCGGCGGCCCGTGCCGTCTCTGTGGTCCATGAGTTGGTGATGAATCGCCAGGTGCCCGCTGAGCGGGTGGTTGCGGCCGGTCGTGCCGAGACCAACCCGCTGGCGCCCAACGACACCCCGGAGAACCGGGCCCTGAACCGCCGGGTGGAAATCGCCATTCGCAATCCCGAATGCAACGACGAGGTGTCCACTGAAGACCTGCCGGTGGAAATCATGCCCTGAGTCTTATAGCTGGCGCGCAGCTTCTCATGCGCAATCCATATAACTGTCTAGCTTTCAGGGCCTTATACTGTGCGCCCAACAATTGACTGGCACAGTGAAGCGAGAGAGCAACCATGAGTGGACCGGACAAGCCGAAAGTAATTGGCGAAGAATGGAGCGATGAGCGGGTCAGGAGTTTTCTGGATATCCGCCCCTGGGATGCTTCGGAGAATGCCGACTATAACGCTCTGTTGAAAGCCTACCAGGCCATGAGGGCGGAAGATTTTGAACGCTTTATCGGATTTTTCGTTGCCGAAGGTCGCGATTTGAATGCCGCTGGACCGGACGGGGAAACCATTCTGGACCTGATCGCCGGGCATCGCCGCAGCGTGGATTATGCCAGAGCGCTGGAAAAGGCCGGTGCAAAAAGAAAGGCCGAAGCCGGGACTTGATCCCGCCTCGGCCATAAGTCCTTGCCCTGGGTTGTCGGCGTTTATTGCACGTCGACCTCGATCGCCTTCGGCTCCTTCGGTTCTGCTTTCTGAAGCGTCAGGGTCAGCATGCCGTCCTTGAAGTTGGCCTTCACGCTGTTTTCATCGACGTTGTCCGGCAGCGTAAATCGGCGAAGGAAACTGCCGTAGAAGCGTTCTATCCGATGGTGCTTCTTGTCGTCGGTCTCGTTTTCACTCTTGCGTTCACCCTGAATGCTCAGAACGCCCTCGTGTACCGTCACTTTGACGTCTTCCTTGGACATGCCCGGCAACTCGGCCTCAATGGTGAAGGCTTCCGGGGTTTCCTTGATGTCCACGGCCGGAGCCCAATCGCTGCGACTGAACAGGTCTTTGCCTTCGCGCTCGCCATTTGAGCGGGTCAGGCCGAACATACGGTTATAGCGGTTCATCAGGTCTTCGAACTCATTGACCGGATTCCAGCGGGTAAGATTGCTCATAAGGCATCCCTCCTTTTCAAACGAAACGAATCTGAATAATTGAGCATCAGCTTCGATCGCGGAACTGCTCCATGCCGGTGGCGCCTGCCGGATGGTTATCCGTGAACCTCTGCTAGTAACGAATGTAGGTGCAGTGAAGATGTTTTCAAGGGCGAGATTGATTGAATTTTGATCAGGGTCAAATCGGGTTCAGAGTTCACCGAAGTGACGGTGTAAAAACGGGCGAAAACTGGCCATGGTGGCTCCGGCCGTTTCCGGGGCGGGCCGGATACCGGGTCGAAATCCCGGCAACTCACCGGACAAAAAAGGTTCTACCAGCTTTGGATCTGCACTGACGACATGAACAATGACATCGCGGCTGGCGTTTTCACCGGTGATCAGCGGTGCCGGCTGATGGTCGCCCAGAATGATCATCAGGGCGTCCTGTCTGAGATAGTGAGCGGCGAAGCCTCCGGCAACTTCCAGGGCATAGGCAATGGCCTGTCCGTAATGCTGGCGGACCCTGTCCGGGTCGCGCCACAGTGACACCGGTGCCTCGCCGGCACCCTCCCAGCGTCGGAACACCTCTCCGTTGCCAATGCTTTGCCAGTCGTCGAGCACCGGCAGTATCGGAACCCAGGGAGCGTGGCTGCTGATCAGTGCCAGTTCCGCGAACAGCGGCCCCTGATGAGCTTCACGGATAGCCTGAAACCGGCGCCAGGTGTACTGGTCGGGCATGGTGACCCAGTTGAAGGGCGGTCCCTGGTATTCCAGGTCATCGTGATCGTAGATCCGGTCGTACCGGAACAGCCGGCCCTCGGGCCAGGCCTGGGTGATCGCCGGCATGACGGCCAGGGTCTTGTGCCCGGTACTGCGAAAATCATCGACCAGGGTGGCGTAGCCGCTGCTGAGCAGGGTTTCGTAGGCGAGCTGATTGTGAATCCAATGGCCACTGAGTACGGAAAGGTGGCCAAGCCACGACTGGCCGCCCTGGATCGGCGACTGCAGTCGGCCGGTGGCGACCGTCAGGCCAGCAGCTTCGAGCGAACGGCCCATCGCCTCCAGGCCAGGGTTGACTATCGAACGGTAGCGCTCGTCGGTCACCGTCGATACGCCGTAGGATTCGATGAAGCCCAGGATCACATCCGTTTGCGCCAGTTTTGGCAGCGGCATGGGCTGGCTCTGTCGTCCAGGCTGGGTGCTCAGCTCGGCGGCAAAGTTCCGGGTTGTCTGGTGGGTATGGCTGATCAGAGAGGCCTGATTGGCAACGAACGCCAATGCCGGGCTGCCAATCCAGGGGGTTACTGCTCCGGCGAGGAAAAGGCCGGATACCAGCCAGAGTGGTTTGCCCAGATGGGGCGGAGAATTCTGGCCCAGGTGGTTCAGCCCGTAGTGGAACAGCCATCCCACGCCGACCAGTAGGGCGGCCAGAGCACAGAGAGCCAGGACTGCCAGAACGCCCCCCAGGTTGGTATCGAGCAGGTTCCAGGCGGCGTCCAGCAAACCGAACTCCAGGTACAGGTTCAGACCGCGGCCAAGACTTTCCCGAACCAGGGCATCTGCCAGAACAAGAAGAACCAGCAGCCCATACAGGACAGCCAGAACCTGAGCGACGCGGCACCGTTGTTCCGGCATCCTGAGCCCGCAAACGACGGCCCAGACGATCAGGGCTTCCAGGGAAAACCAGGGATTGTCGCCTGGCAAGGCCAGGGCGGGCAGCAGAAATAACCCGTTCAGGATGAGCAGCCAGACCAGTATCACGAAGCCACCTCCACCCACGCCAGGTCGTCTTGATGACGTGGCAGGGACACTGCTGGCGGAGGGGGGCCCTCAACGGATTGTGCCATTCGAGCCAGAACCTCGCGCCATGGTGATTCTCGCGAGGCATCCCAGGCTCGCCAATGCAGGGCTTCGAGGGCCTCCGGGTGGTTGCAGATCAGGCTGAGTTCCCGGTCATTCAGGGCCTCTTTGCCTTGCGTGGCACAGCGCTCGACCAGCCGTTCCAGTGCTTTTGCCTTTTGACCGGTGGGCGGCTGAGCGTCATATCGGGAAAGCCGGGCCAAGACAGGCGACAGAACCATCTGCTCGAACCAGCTCAATCGACCCGGGTCATGCGGAAGTGGGGGCGGGGCGCTGGCCAGTTCAATCACCCGCGCGATATGACTGTCCTCGGGCACATTCAACCAGGTATCCGTGCCCGGCATTTGGGCCAGCCAAAAGGCCAGAGCTGGCGACAGAAATACCGGTGCCATTATCGGCAGCGCCCATGGCGTCAGAGTCGGCGCGTGCCAGTGAATCAGAGCAACGCCTGCCGCTGAGGACAGCAGAAGCGGACCAAAGTGGCAGAGGCTGAGTGCGGGGGTAACACCGCCGGACCTGTTCTGGCCCTGCCAGCCCACGTTGAGATTCAGCAGAGCCCGGCCCACATGGAGGGTATGAACCAACATCCGGATCGGGGCAAGTGCCAGCGCCGCGAGTGTTTCGAGGAGGGTGTTGCCACAGAGCCTGAAGAGGCCTCCAAATCTGGCGGTTCGTCTGGCCAGCCCGTGGTCCAATATAGCAAGCAGCCGGGGGCCAAAGAGTAGCAGCCCGGTTACCGCCACCAACAGCATACCTGCGCCTGAGCCGGCCTCGGTTGTCGCCATCACGCCGGGTAGCGTTGGCTCTGTTGTTGGTCCGGCCAACGCCACATAGCCGGATAAGGCCAGGAAAATCAGCCAGAGCGGAGAAGCAAGATAGGAGAGAACACCGGTTAACAGGGCCATCCGGTGAGCCAGTCGGACCTGGCTCATGGTTGCCAGTAGCCACAGGTGCTGAAGATTGCCACGACACCAGCGACGATCGCGGATCAGGTCGTCTTCGAGGGTCGGTGGTGATTCCTCGAAACTGCCGGCGATGGCCGGTTCCAGCCACACCTCGTAGCCTGCCCGACCCATCAGTGCGGCCTCGATAAAGTCATGACTGAGCACCGGCCCCCGGAACAGGCCCGGTCCCCGAAGCTTGCGAAGA
>JAWWAT010000070.1:0-10915 GCA_033721635.1 Marinobacter sp.
GGGCCAGATCGAACTCCATCCGGCCGAGGCTGGCCATGGCCTGGGCGTAGCCGGTGGTGAACCTGGCATCCTGCTCTTCCTCTTCCGGCTCGAAGAATTCTTCGCGCACCTGCAGCCAGCTTTTGCCGAGCAGCCAGACCAGGCCGGCGCCTGCGATCAGGCCGCCAGCGTGGGCCATGTAGGCGATGCCGGTGGCACCTGCGTACCAGTAATCGTAGATTTCCTTGCCGACCCACACAGGTAATAGAGCAATAGCCGGAGCACGGAAGTAGTTGAAGTACACACCGAGGAAGTAGAAGAAACGGATTTTCTGCAACCCGTAAATAGCCACGTACATGCCCATCAGGCCCGAGATCGAACCAGAAGCACCGACCAATGGCACGTAGCTACCCGCCGAAACCGCGGTAAACATCAGACCCGAGAGGGCCCCGCAAACCAGATAGGCAACCAGGTACCGGCCAGGCCCCAACGCTTTCTCAACGGTAAATCCGAGCAGGAACAGGAAGATCAGGTTACCGATGATGTGGCCCCAGCCGCCGTGCAGGAACTGGTAGGTAATCAGGGTGTACAACGACAGATCCGCCGGCACCAGACCAAGCTGGTTGGCGCTGAGTTTCTGGAGGTACTCCTGCTCAATGGCGCCACGCTCCTCCTGCCAGTAGGCACGTTCCGCTGGCGCCCAGATGACTTCGCGATTTTGCAGCAGGTACTGGTAGAACTCCCGGTCCATCATCAGGTTGAGGGCCAGCCAGAAGTTCTCGTTCTCTTCACGGAGTTGCTGAAACTGCTGTAGCTCGTGAACCCGGCTCTCTTCGCCCTGGAACTGTATCTGCCTCTGCAGGTAATCCTCATAAGCCGGTCCCTCCAGCTGATGAAGATCGGCGGCCAGGTATTGATCAACGGCCTGCTCGAGTTTGCGGCTGTCATCTCCCTGATAGAACAGAAAAACCAGCAGGCAGGCCATGATCAGGCCAAGGGTGACCCAGGGCGGGCGCTTCCAGTTAATGGCGTTTTCGGCGGGGATAATCAGCATGGGCGGTCACAATTCATCATTATCTGTCCCTGAAAGTCTGCTTTTTACCACAGCGGCGCCTTCTTTTCGCGTTCAAATGGAATCCAGCGCAAAGGTCGCTACGGGTCAATCCCGGAAATGTGGCATACCCCACAGAGTCAGGATAGCCCCAACGACTGGTACGGTTGTCATTGAGATGTCACAGAAATGACATTCAATTGGTTCCATCGAGGGACTGTACCGGGCCAGACATCGACCTTTCGCCAATTGCCGTTGTTCCTGCTCCAGCCAATAGTGAACAGGAATAACAAGAAAAGCCGGATACCGAACCAAGGATTTTTCAGATGACCGTACTCGTATTGGATAACCCGGAGCTGATTGCCAATGCTGCGATAGCCGCCGGCTTCACCACAGCCAACTTCGAAACCGGAACCAGGCGCCCGCACCGTATGAGGTTCCATTACGGCTTCAACAAGCACTCGGTGGGCAGTGATGACATGGCTTTCCTCCAGCAGCATGCCGCCTATCTGAAGGAACATCCTTCGGTCAGCGTCAGAGTTCATGGCCACTCCGACAATTTCGGCTCGGAAGACTACAACCGGTTTCTCTCGCGATTGCGGGCCAACGCGGTCGCGCGGGTTCTCATGCAGGAAGGCGTTGCGGAATCCAGGATTTCAGTGAGTCACTGGGGCTCGGCCCGCCCTCTGGCAACCCCGGAAGATCGGGCTGCCAACCGACGTGTTGAGCTGGAGTATCTCACTCTGGATGTAGCCCGGGCGCTCTGACAAATCGCTTACAGACGAAAAAAGGGGGCCAGGCCCCCTTTTGAATTTGCTCGCTGCAATCTTGCCAGTACCGTTTCTGTTAACCGTAAACCTGCCAGACGTTCCAGAGTAGCAGCAATGCAGTCACCAGGATTGCCAGCCAGGTCAGCAGAATGCCGATCATCCGGGCCCAGTGGGTGCCACCACGACCGTTGATCATGCCGAAGGCATGGAGGATGCGGCCAACCACCAGCGCCATACCGGTCCAGTAAATCAGAGTACTGGAAACGCCGTTGAGCTCAGCAATGGCCAGCATGAGCAGACCGAGGGGAGCGTATTCCACCAAATTGGCGTGGGCCCGGACAGCCGCCTCGAAATCCCGATCATCGGTGACCCCCAGGCCTTTCTTGTACTTGAGACGAAATTTGACCACCTGGGCCGACAACACCAGCAAAAGAATGCCGATAACTGCGGCAAACACTCCGGTTACGGGTACGATCATGCTCAGGCCTTCTTGATTGCACTAACAATAGCGAGAAGCAACACAGCACCTACCGTTGCCGTCACCAGCTCACCAACAGCGCCCTGGGCCGCAAGACCCAGGAGGCGGAACACAAAACCGCCGAGAAAAGAGCCGACAATACCGATACCGATGTTGGCCAGAACACCAAAGCCACGGCCTTTCATGATCAGACCAGCCAGCCAACCGGCCACACCGCCAATAATCAGAAACAGAATCAGGTTCATCTCTTGCCTCTCCCTGAGGGTCATTGAACGAAACGATCAGTCCCGCAAGACTGCCCTGTTTACCGAAGCGCTTCAAGCACTTCCAGACGAGGCGATTACAGAGCAGCAATCGTCTCCGACATTTTTTTGTGGCACCGCTCGATCAGCTCCGGAATATCATCAGCCGCAAGGCCTTCGGTTTCGATGGGCGGCAGAACCCGAATGGCCACCGATTCGCGGCGGCCAGCCCAGCCGATGGCCTCATCGGCGTACTCCTGAACACAGACCATGGTGATGGGCGCACCCGATGCCACCGCTGCGTGAAACGCGCCTTTCTTGAATTTCTGCAATCCCCGGCCCCTGCTGCGAGTGCCCTCGGGGAAAACCCAGAGGCTTTTCCGGTCCCGTGCGATGGCACTGCTGGTTGCCTTCATAACCGCAATGGCCTTGTGGGAACGCCCGCGATTGAGGATAACGTTGCCACCCAGCCAGAACACCTGGCCAAAGAAAGGCACCCAGACCAGCGACGATTTACCAACCGTTACGGTGCGCGGCGGCAAAAGGTCGCCCAAAACGAACAAATCGTCATTGTGCTGATGATTGGCAATGACGACGGTGGGCCGGTCCTGCGGCATATTCTCCCAGCCTTCCAACGGCCGCTCCATACCCAGAACCGCCCGCCCGAAACGAGCCACAACGCGCGCCAGAATACGGTTGTTATCCGGATTGAACGGCCTCGCCGCGTAGAACACCAACGCGAACAGGCAGATGATCGGCACGCTCAGCCAGGCCAGCAGTTTTCTGATAAACCCCATGCGAACAAACTCTGCAGCGAAATTTTGGCGCACAAGTGTACGCCAACTTTATATTCCAGCAACAGTGTCAATTTGTTCCCTTTGTTTTCCCGTTGCCGAGGCCCTCACCACATATCGCAGGGGCCCGCCGGCGTCGACACTGTCGAACGGATAACAGGTCACCAGCAGAAGGGTCCCCTCCGGCAAACGTTGGGTATCGATCAGCTCTGAACGGCTGTCGACCACCCGCGCATCCTCCACCAGGTAACTTTTCCACCGGCCGTCCCGGGCCTGTAGACGCACCTCGTTGCCGGTTTCCAGCGCTTTCAGGCTCCGGAAGTGGGTATCCCGGTGCCCGGCAATGATCACAGCTCCCCCGGTGCCTTCGCCTCCGGTCAACCGACCCGGCCCGAAGGCCAGGCTCTCGCCATTAGTATCGGCCAGAACAATCATTGAGTCGTTCAGGTCGGGAATAGCCAGCCGGCCCACCGGCCAGGTATCCGCCCAGGGCCAGGGCCGTGATTCCGTTTGCCGGGCCTGGCTTTCCGCCCAGGCGATCTCAAGTAATTCCTGGGCGATAACCGCCTTGAGCGGAATCCATAACCCGAATACCAATAAGGTAGCAGAGCTGGTCAACAACAGAAGCAGGAGCCTGGTCATGCGAATGCCCTCCTCTGCAGCAGAACAATGGCCAGGGAGAACATCAGACCGACCAGGCCCAGCGCGATCAGAAGCGGGGCCGAGGTTGCCGTCTGCGGGTAACGCAGCATGCCGGCCTGGCTGCCCGCCGGCAGAAGGGTGGGCATGTTATCCGACACTGTTGGCGTTTCCGGGCCGCGGGCCGGTGTGGAATCCACGGCCACGAAGCTGGTGTAGGCCGACATCAAACCGTGACTGACCGCCAGCTGGGTAATGCCAGCCTTGTCCGGCTCCCGGCCCTTCACCCTGGCCTCATCCTCCAGGCTGTCGATCTTCTCTCTCGCCCAATGCCGATGCAGACCGGTTGCTTGGGCAGCCTGCTGCAGGTCCAGCGTTCGGGTCCAGTCCCTGCCACCCGGCAGGCGCCCCGAAACCTTCAGCTCGCCCATGGCCGGGACACCTCGAACCACATGAACGAGAGGCTCGCCCTGAAGCAGATCGCCCGGGCGTCTCGGAAAGGACTCCTTTCCTGTCTCCTGGCCGGGCCAGTCGACCCTTATATCCGTCAGAACCGGCGACTCCATGGCCGAAAACAGCGCCTTCAAAGGACCGTCCACATCGGAGGGGGACCGGATCGCCGTATAAGTACCCCGCCCCCAGCGGGCAGCCTCACGCATGAAATGTCGGTTCGGCGCAGAACCAATACCCACCGTGAACAGCCTTTGGTTTCCAAGCTGTTGACGGATCTGCCGGAACAGCGCTGCCTCGTTACCCACGGCGCCATCGGTAATGAAAATCACCTGACGCACCCGCACGCCGTCTTCAGTCTCGCCTGCGCCTTCCAAGGCTCTGGACAGCGCCGGTGCCATCTCGGTACCGCCATCGGCACTAAGGCGATCCACATACCGGCGCGCCCGCGCAAGATTGTTACCGGTGGCCACTTCCGGCTGCATGAACAGGGAATGGGTCTGGCTATTGAACTGGATAATATTGAATCGGTCTCTCGGTGTCAGTGTGTCCAAACCGGCCTGAAGGGCACTTCGGGCCTGACGGATCGATTCGCCCGCCATGGAACCGGAGGTGTCGATCACAAACGCGAGATCCCTGGGCAACGCCATGGTGCCGCTTTCTCCAGGCACCAGCATGGCCATCAGATAGTCCTCTCCTTCCCAATGTTGGTGAAACACCGCTGCCGAAGGTTCACGCCCCGCAACCGGGCGCCAGCGCACCACAAAGTCCCGGTTCATCAGGATCTTGCCGACCTCGGGACGGATACTGAAGGTCTGACCGTCCTGGCTGGTGGCAAGGCGGTGCGAAGGGCTGGAGACGCTCTCCAGGGGCAGCCCGGAATCAATCACCAGATTAATCAGTGCCCGATGGCTATCGTCCGCCACATCATCCGGGGTTACCGTAAACGGACTGATGGCACCAGCGTCCGGCACCTCGGTCGTCGGCAGCGCCCACCCCCCTTGCCACTGATCGGGTGCATTGCGAACTGGCGTTCCCGGCATGTAACGCGGCGTTAGCGTGGTCGGAACAACGAGCTCGAACACCCCGGCCTGATACTGCACCGGTTGCTGGTAGTTCAGCTCAACCGAAACCTTCTCCCCCGGGGGGATATTGGCAACCCGGGCGGTAAACAGATTCGGACGCTGCTGCTCCACATTCGCCGCATGCTGCCCGGCCTGTTTTGCTTTCTCGTAGGTCCGGCGCGCCATCTCCTTCGGCTGGACCTTGCCCTCGATGGTCCGCTCGCCCACTTTCATGGTCAGAGCGTAGACACTGGCCTTCTCCGGCAACGGGAACACGAACACGCCTTCCCGCCACTGGTCGCTGGTATTGCGGAAACTGCGAAGCAACCGGCTGTCGGCAATCAGCCCGCTCACCCGTATGTCGAATTCACTGTCCAGCACCAGGGCCGGTTCCTGCCAGGCACCCCGGCCATCAACAAAATGCAGCTGGCCGACGTCGTCCAGCTCATTCGCCTCGGCATAGAGTGGGTGGACAAACAGCATCAACATGACTGCCAGCCAGAGACTCACTCCTTCCATAAAGCGTTTTATCCGGAATCGCTGGCGCTTTGACACAGCGGCTGTTGAGTAGAGCCTGAGAGGAGAACTGGAAATAATCATGAGAGAATCCTTGTGACTGCATGACTGTGCGAGACACCGCCATTTCAGCAATCCGGAAAGGAACTCCCATGGCAGATTGCGACAAACCGCCCTCAAAAAATGATGAATTGTGGCAACAAGGCCCTTCGAACTTGTTATCACCCTCTGCCGTGGTTAAATAGGCACACACCGGCCACGGGAAGCAGCCGCCACCATGAAGAAACACGTTGTACTGATCGAAGACGAACCCGCCATCCGCGACAACTACCGCGCCGCCTTCGAGCGCCGTGGCTATCGTGTGAGCGCCCATGGCGACCGGGCTTCCGCCTGGCAGGTGCTGCGTCAGTCATTGCCCGACCTGGCCATCATCGACGTTGGCCTGGGCGATGAACCGGAGGGCGGCTTTGCCCTGTGCCAGGATCTTCGGTCACTTTCCCAGACCCTGCCGATTATCTTTCTGACCGCCCGTGACAGCGACATTGATTCCGTTCATGGCCTGCGACTCGGCGCCGACGATTACGTCACCAAGGACATGAGTCTCGACCATTTGCTGGCGCGGGTGACCGCCCTGCTCAGACGGGCAGACGCCTGGGCCGAAGCCCTTCAGAAACCGGATGAAGTGCTCGAGCGTGGCAAACTCTCCCTCAATGTCGATCGCATGACCGTGGCCTGGAATGAAACGCCCATTGACCTGACCGTCACAGAATTCTGGATGTTGCACTCGCTGGTGCAGCACCCCGGCCATGTGCGCAGTCGCGAACAACTGATGGAGGCCGCCAGCACGGTGCTGGATGACAATACGGTCACCTCCCACATCAAACGTATCCGCCGCAAGTTTCTGCAGATTGACGAGACTTTTGACGGCATACAGACCGCCTACGGTATGGGCTACCGATGGAACGCCCGTGAGGTCTGAGCCTTGAGTCTCAAGCGCCAGCTGTTCGTCGCCAGCCTGCTGATGCTGCTGATTCCCTGGGCGGGTCTTCAGTTTGTCCTGGAACTGGACGATGCCCTGCGGCAACAGGCCCGCCAACAACTCCAGGCGCAGGCAGAGAGACTGGCCGAGATCGCCGGCGATCAGATCATCGGCACGCCGGTCACACGCCCGGGTGAACCAGCCATCTACGTAGAACCGCTTGCCGGCAACCTGAACCTGGATGGTTACGGCGACGACTGGCCCGGATATGACGACGACAACCAGGCCAGTAACTGGCAAAGCCTCACCAGCAGCGAAACCGGAGAGCCTTCTCTTCAATGGCAGGCTGTCACCGATCGACGGAACCTGTATCTGCTGATACGCGTGAACCAACGGCAACCGGTGTTCTTCAATCCCGGCAATCCGGATCAGGCCCATGATCGTCTCAGGCTCTGGCTGGAGCCGGCCCCCGGCAACCTGGCTCCAGACGCCGGCCTGCAATCCTGGCTGCTGCGCACGCCGGCCCCTGGCCAGCTGTATGGTCTGGAAGAGGCCGGCGGCAAGCCAGACTACCGTATCTCCGGCTTTATGCAGGGCACCGGCGCGGGCTGGCAACTGGAACTGAAACTGCCCATGCCTGGCGACCGCAGCCGCCTGGGCTTTGCAGCACTCTGGGGCAGCGACCAGACAACAGGCGTTTCCACGCCGGTTGAGCCACTGCCGGTTTTGGTCAGTCGCAACCTCGGTCTTGAGCGCCAGCTCGAACCGCAATTGAACCAGGGTCAGCAGGTCCGCCTGGTTGAACCCGCTGGCTGGGTGATCGCAAGACAACAGTCAGGCTCTGCCACGAAAACGCCCGAGTTCGACAGCCTCAGCCCGCTGCAAGTGGTAGAGCAGATCAGCCTCAATGCGCTCCGGGGCCTGGTGCGCCTCTATCAGCCGGAGCCGACCCCCATCGAAACCGGCACTAACCGATTGGCAATCGAGGAACTCCCGAGGACGGGACTGGTTCGTCATCAAGATGACAGCGTCTGGCTGCTCACCACACGGGAGGTTTTTGGTGGCCGCACGCTGATTCTGGAGCAGTCCCTGGATCAGCTCCTGACTCTGTCTGGCTCTGCCCTGGGCTCGGTCATTGCCCGCAGCACTCTCATCATTGTTGCACTCACCCTGGTTCTGCTTGGCTACGCCAGTTGGCTGTCCTGGCGGATTACCCGGCTGCAGCGGGCTGTCAGCGCCAGTATCGACGAGGACGGCCGGATCACCGGCAGAGTGCCGGAAGCCAGAAGCAAAGACGAGCTGGGACAGTTGCAACAGCACTTCAGCCTGATGGTGGATCGCCTCCACGGCTATAACCGCTACCTGGAGAGCTTCTCCAGGCGATTGTCCCATGAGCTAAAGACCCCTGTCGCCGTGGTCCGCTCCTCGCTGGAAAACCTTGGCCACAGCGAGTCGGAAGAAGAACGCCGGCAATACATTGAACGGGCCGCCTCCGCTACCGAACGCCTGCGGCAGATACTCCACGGCATGAGCGAGGCAGCGCGTCTGGAACAAAGCCTGGACCATGCCGACAAGGAAACCTTCGACCTGGCGGAAGTGGCCGCCGAAGCCACGGCCGCCTACCAGGCCCTCGATAGCAGCCACCAGATTCGCTATTCAGGGCCCGATTCCGGCTGCAGGATTACTGGCTCTCCGGAGCTGATGGTGCAACTGCTCGACAAGCTGGTGGACAACGCCCGGGATTTCACACCACAGGATGGCCTGATTGAAGTCGGTCTGGAAATCACAGCGGAAGGCCTTTGCCTGACAGTCTTCAACCAGGGCTCGACACTGCCGGAAGACACCGCCACCGACATATTCAGCCCGTTTGTCTCGATGCGGGATGGCCAGGAACAGGGCCATCTGGGGCAAGGCTTGCTGATCGTCAGCCTGATTGCCGACTACCATGGTGCCCGGGTGGAGGCCCGCAACCGCACCCAAGGTGGCATTGACGGCGTGAGCTTCCGGGTTATTATCCCTGCCATCCATTCTTGAAAACAGGAACTTCCCGCCGTGAGTGCACGCCTGGACTCCCTCGATATTCATCCGCTTCGCAACGACCTTTACAACGAGCTGCATTCACGGCCGTTCCAGGTGTTGCCGACACCGGCGCGCGTGACCCAGATGGCAGTGCTTACCACACCGGAGCAGCGGGCTGAACAGTTTCGCCACCTTCAGGAACTCCATCGGCTGATGGGGCATCCGGTGCCGGAAAAGGAAGTGGGCTGTTTCGAGCATACATTTGGTGCTCTGCGGGTGCGTCGCGAGATGCACATGGAATTTGCGTCCTACACCTTCATCAACCTGGAAGCCGACGAGGAAACACCGTTTACCGAGACCGGCATTACGCCATTGCCTGAAGGATGGCTGGAGCAACTGACCGGTACCGTGATTGCGGCCTTCCATCTGGAAGTCCGGCCCGCCGCTGACGGAACCGAAGGCGACCTGGATTATGTGCGCAAGCACTTTGAAGGCATGCGACTGGTTGGCTCCAGCCCGCAGGAAGGCGCCGCCCGGGTGTGGGGCACCTTCCGGCTGCACAGCGATGGTTTCGGCCGGTTCATGGTGATGAACCACCACATGTCAGACAGCCAGCTGGGCCGCCTGACCCAGCGCCTGATGGAAATTGAAACCTACCGCCTGATGTCGCTGCTGGCGCTGCCGGTTGCCCGGGAAATCACGCCGTCCCTGAACGATATGGACGAGAAACTGGCGGTAATCACCCGGTCACTGGCGGAAAACGAGGATGTGGATGAAGAGAAGTTGTTGGCCCAGTTGACCAACATTGCTGCCCGTATCGAGGCCTTCCGGGCCCACTCCACGTTCCGCTTCTCAGCCACCCGGGCCTATCACCAGCTGGTTCTGACCCGCCTGGAGGAGCTGCGGGAGGACGAACTCTCCGGCCACCTGACCCTGACCGAATTCATGACCCGCCGGCTGACACCGGCGGTGAAAACCTGCGAAGCGGTGAGTGAGCGCCTGGAGGATCTGTCGCGCCGGGTCGACCGGGCCTCGGACATGATGCGCACCCGAGTGGAGCTGGCCATCCAGAGCCAGAACCAGCAACTGCTGAGCTCCATGGACCGGCGCTCGAAGATTCAGCTGATGATGCAGCATACCGTGGAAGGTTTCTCGGTGGTGGCCATTACCTATTACCTGATCGGCCTGCTCAAATTCGGGCTGGATTCGGTTTACGAAGCCGGTTTTGCCTTCAACAAGACCCTGGTTCTGGGCATCGCCATTCCGGTGGTGATGGCTCTGGTATTCCTGGGGGTCCGGGTGGTTCACCACCACTTTATCAAGATGGCAAAACGGCAGTAGCTACTTCAGCCTGCCAAGGTCCTGCTCGCCGGCAAACTGCCGGTAGAATTGCTGGGCCGTGCGACCATTGCGCACGCCCTTGGCCGTGGCGAAGCGAATCGCCTCCCGATGCAGGCCTTCCCTGTCACCAAAGTCGGGGAACAGCGCGTCCACGGCCTGCAGGTATACGTCCTGCGAAAAGGCATAGAACGAAAGCTGCAGGCCGAAACGGTCGGCCAGGGACACCTGCTCCTCGATGGCCTCGGCCGGATGCAGCTCCCCATCCCGCATCTCGCTCTTCAGGTTGTCGGACATGAACTCCGGCATCAAGTGTCGGCGGTTGGAGGTGGCATAAACCCGCACATTCTCCGGCGGCAGTTCCAGGGAACCTTCCAGTACACTTTTCAGGGCCTTGTAGCTGGACTCACCGACGTCAAACGACAGATCGTCGCAGAAGATCACAAACCGGAACCGCAGGTCGCAGATGTCGTCAACAATCTCCGGCAGGTTGACCAGATCATCCTTGTCTACCTCGATCATCCGAAGCCCGCGCTCCCGGTATCGATTCAGCAGTGCCTTGATCAGCGACGACTTGCCCGTGCCACGGGAGCCCC
>JAWWAT010000071.1:0-10905 GCA_033721635.1 Marinobacter sp.
GCGATCGAAAATCGGCTCACCCAGCCCCGGCGGCACACCCTCGGCAACCACGTTGATTCGGGCGCCGATGGAATCGCCCTCTTTCCGGAGTGCGTCCATGTAGGCTTCCATCTCGGCAACCTTGTCGGCATCCGGGCAGAAAAACGGGTTCTGATGCACCTGATCCCAGTCCAGCTTTTCCGCCTTGATCGGACCCAGTTGTGACAGATACCCACGAATCCGCATACCCAGGCGTTGCTCAAGGAATTTCCTGGCAACCGCGCCGGCCGCAACTCGCATGGCGGTCTCGCGGGCAGACGAACGACCACCGCCGCGATAGTCCCGAACACCGTACTTGTGCATGTAGGTGTAGTCGGCATGGGCCGGTCGGAACTGTTCGGAGATCTTGGAATAATCCTTGGACCGCTGGTCGGTGTTCTCGATTACCAGCCCGATCGGCGTGCCTGTAGTTTTGCCCTCAAAAACGCCGGAAAGGATTCTGACCTCGTCAGCTTCACGGCGCTGGGTTGTGTGCCGGGACGTGCCGGGTTTACGGCGATCCAGATCCCGCTGCATATCGGCTTCCGAGAGCTCGAGCCCCGGAGGACAGCCATCAATGATGCACCCCAATGCAGCCCCGTGACTCTCACCGAATGAGGTTACCGTAAACAGTTTTCCGAAAGTATTTCCCGACATAATTCAGTATCTTGTTCAGCTTTAATGAGAATTCAGATTAACTGGAAGCCTGCCATTGGCGCAGGTCCGGTTCTGTAATCAGGAAGACGCCATCGCCGCCATTCTCGAACTCCAACCAGGTGAGCGGCAGGTCCGGATAGGCCTCATCCAATGCCAGCCAGCTGTTGCCAACCTCCACTACCAGGAGCCCGCCAGGGTTAAGATGGTCAGCCGCACCCGCAATAATTCTGTGGGCGATATCCAGCCCGTCCTTGCCGGCAGCCAGGCCAAGCTCGGGCTCGTGACGGTATTCGTCCGGCATGCTGGAAAGGTCTTCTGCATCCACGTAAGGCGGGTTGCTTACGATGATATCGTACCGGCCTTCAATGTTTTCGAAGACGTCTGATTGTACGGTTCGAACTCTTCCGCGGACTCCGTGAAGCTCGATATTGGATTCTGCCACTTCCAGTGCCTCTGGAGAAATATCCGAGAGATCAACTTCCGCCTCAGTAAAAATGGACGCCGCTCCGATGCCAATACAGCCGCTACCGGTACAGAGGTCCAGTATGCGATCAACCGACTTATCGCCCAACCAGGGCTGAAAGCCATTTTCAATCAGCTCGCCAATCGGAGAACGCGGCACGAGCACCCGTTCGTCAACATGGAATGGCATACCCATGAACCAGGCCTCTCCCAACAGGTATGCCAGAGGCACCCTTTCATCTACACGGCGTCTGATTCTGTCCAGAACCAGCTCACGCTCCTCACGGGTCAGCCGGGCGTCCAGGAACAGCGTGTTGTTTTCCAGAGGCAGGTGCAGGCTGCGCATGACCAGTTGAACGGCTTCATCCCAGACGTTGTCCGTTCCGTGGCCGAAAAACAATGGCGACACAGCGAACTGCGAAGAGGCGTAGCGGAGGTAATCTCGAATGCTATGAAGGTCGTCAATGGGGCTGGTCACAAACGTAAATCCTGTGCGGAAGCGTGTCAGCGCAGGAGTATACGCTGTTTAGGCGTCCAACTGCAGCCCACCGGAGCCGGCTGCACTCAAATCCCTCAGATCGCCAGTGGGCCGGAGCTGTTCCGGCTTTCCTCATACCGGTCCAGAGCGGCCGCCATCCGCTCTCTGCCCAGCTGAATCAGTTCCGGTGCCTTGTGGTAATCGTAGGTGCGGCTTGCGTTCTTGGGGATATTGACGAGCAAATCCGGCGGGTAACCGGCAATCTTGTACTGGACAAGCGCACTCTGCATGGTCTCGATAGTGAGGTTCATCACGTCAAATTTGCCGATGCCAAGCTTGTCCCAGTCGATGGTTTCGTGCTCTTCCTGGCTCTTCTTGTCGGTCGGCTTTTTCTCGGACGGCTTGTGATTCTCTTTCTTGTTTATCGCCCGACTGATTTTTTCTTCCGGGCTGCCTCCGTTGTCAGGTTTGCGGGCCGTCAGTGATTTCAGGGCGTCCCAGTCGAACCAGCGCGACGCTTTCTCGCGGATCGTATCCACCCATTCGTCCATGTCCGTGTGCTCGTGGTCCGCCGGGGAAAAGGCTGCGTCCGGAATACGACGCCTCCGGTCATCCTCACCGCTAAGGTTTACCGCAACAATGATATCGGCGTGGGACGATATGGTCGGGATAATTGGCAGCGGATTGAGCAAGGCTCCATCAACCAGGACCCGGCCATTGAGAACCAGGGGCGTTACAACACTGGGAATCGCCACCGAGGCACGGATGGCCTGATCCAGCGGACCTTCCTGGAACCAGATTTCCTTGTGGGCGAGCAGATCGGTGGCAACGGCCGTGTAGGCGATGGGCAAATCCTCAATCCGGGTATCGCCGAGCATATCCCTGACCACGGAAAAGATCTTTTCGCCCCGAATGGCCCCGACTGAGTTGAAGGTAACATCCAGCAGTTTCAGAACATCAAACTGGCCCAACCCAGTGACCCAGTCCTTGTAGTCCTGCATCTTGCCGGCGCCAAACATGCCGCCAATCAATGCTCCCATGGAGCAGCCGGAGATGGCTACAATGTCATACCCGCGCTCAACCAGGACTTCGATAGCGCCAATGTGGGCATAGCCCCTGGCACCGCCACTACCCAGAGTCAGCGCAACCGTCTTGCGCGGATTGTTTCGGTTATCCCCTTTTTCAGGGTTTGCCGGTGCACGTGTGGCGGAGACATCCGAGCTCTTCATTACCTTGGACAGGTTATCCCTCGGCTCTTTTTCTGGGGGATCGTCCTTTGGATCCTTATCGTCGTCCTTTGATGTGCCCATAATCATTACCTTGAGATCACTACCACTTCTACCCGATCGCCCTGCCTGTCTGGATCATCGAAGACACCTGCCGGACCCACAACAATGATTTCCTGCTGGTTCCGGGAAACACCTGTCTTCGACAAAACCTCTGAAAGCGATTCGGCGGCACGATTGGCGCGACCCATTGACTCATTGAACGTTTCATCGCCTTCCAATACAGAATAGCCTATCAGAACAACAACGGTTCCCTCTTCGCTGGCCAGATCGGTGAGCCGCCTGCGATCGGTCGCCTGCCAGTCAAAACGATAGGTCATACCGCCTTGCCAGGGAACAATGATCGGCCCCTCAACCCGGCTGGTCATGTTACCAAATCCCGGAATAGTGGCTCCGGACTCGACCCTGAGATGCTCCACCCAGACATATTCCCGAAGATTGCCCCGGGTTACCGTATAGACCAGAGTCAGCCAACGGGCGCCATCTTCCGCGACCGTGGCGGCCACAAGATAATCCTGAGTTGCATCGCGACCATACAGAACCGCCTGATTGAAGATCTGGTTTGCCCAGACGTTGCTTCTGCCGCACCGAATACTGGAACACTCGAACAGGATCTGGGCATTTCTCTGGCGCAACAACCCCCGGTAGTGATCCCGCGCCTCTTCCCGGCTGGAATCCCGGGCGATTCGATACAGGCGCCCTTCGCCCGTTACCGGCAACCGGGCCAAGGATTCGGAGCGAATTTCGTTGTTCACCTCGCGCACAGGGCTGAATAACACCAGGTGCCCCGAAGACTGGATCGAGACCGTGTCTTCCAGCGTCGATTGTTGAAACGCCTCTGGCAAGTCTTCCGGCGCAGACTGCACCGTAGAGGACAATGCCAATGAAACAAGAATTGGGAAAACGAAACGGATGAACAGTGATTTCAGCAAGCGATTACTCATTTTCCAGAAATTGTCTGATGGCTGTTACAACCGGGCCGGTATCACCATCAAGATGGCAGTGGTGCCCCCCCGGTACTTTCACTATCCGGAGATTGGCGATAGCTTCCGCCCGCTTATCCAGATCCTTTCTGTACGACAGAAGGCCCTGATCGGCTCTGACAAAAAGCACCCGGGTTTCGATAGCCGCCAGCGATGCCAGCACCTGCTCTTCAGTCATCATCAACGGTGAGGGGTGTCGCAACCGGGGATCGGTCTGCCACACAAAGCCTTCTCCCTGGCGCTTCATATTGCGTGGAATGAGCGTCAGCGCCGCTTCAGGGCTGAGGGGGCTCAGCCCGCCCTCACGGGCTTTCGCTGCAGTGGCGATATCCGGATAGACAACCTGCTTGCCCGACCCGGCAATGCGCTTTTTTATGGCCTTTCGGAGCTGGGGAATGGTTTCCTTAACCGGGCGACTGAGTGCGCCCAGGCTGTCGATCATCGCCAGGCTTCTGATCCGTTCAGGAAACGCCGCCGCATAGAGGGCACCGACAATGCCACCAAGGGAATGACCAACAAGGTTGACCTTGCCGTCCGGCGTTTCCTGGAAATAGCGCTCAATCAGTTCCGCCAGATCTGCCACATAGTCCATCAGCAGGTAACTCTGGCCAACGGGGCGATGTCCCGAATGGCCATGTCCTGCGAAATCCAGGGCGTAAACGGGGCCAAGATCCGTGAGTTCCGGTGCAAGCTTTACAAAGGTAAGGCTGTTGTCGAGCCAGCCGTGCAGCATGATGATCGGAGTATTGTCGTGGGCTTCGGGCGCCGAAGGCCAGCTGAGACCCGCCAGGGTGATGTGCCTGAGTTTCCATTCAGATTCCCTGAAAGACCGAGCGCTCTTCTCAGTAAGATCTCGTCCTTCCTGGCCTTCCGCAGCTTCAGTGGGCATTGCCATATCATTCATGCAGGCTACGCCCTCACATCGTGTGGGTTGGTCGATCCGAACTCAGCGAGCCTGCCAGGTAGGATTCAATCTTGGTGCGGGCAGTTTCGTCATCACCGTTAAACTGGACGCCGATCCCCGCAGCCCTGTTACCCTGGGCACCCTTGGGTGTGATCCATATGACCTTGCCGGCAACTGGTATCTTTTCCGGCTCATCCATCAGATTGAGAAGCAGGAAAACCTCGTCGCCCAGTTGGTACTGTTTCTGGGTGGGGATGAACAGACCACCTTGACGGATATAAGGCATGTAGGCAGCGTATAGAACCGCTTTGTCTTTAATCGTCAGGGTAAGAATGCCACTGCGCGCGCCAAATCCTGGCCCCATAACTGACACCTTTCTAATAGATCGTTTTGAATAATTTTCGGGATCTGAAAATCCCTTTCATTCCGGAATCATAGCAGCTGTTGGCGCCAAAGGCGCAATTCGGCCGAGGCCAGGCAACTAAGCTGCCGGACGTTTGACCGGCATCAGCTTTTGCCAGGCGATCAGAAGCCGGCTCGCCTCAAGCTCCGGGCTGGCGTTATAAACAGCCGCCGCCCTTGAGTCTTTTACCATATCAAGCAGTTCATGGGCTCGCCAGGCGGGGGTCGTTCTGGCAAGGAAACCGAGCATGTCGGCCGCATCGGTGTCTCGGGCCTTGCCACCCACAATCAGGCGGGCCAGATCTGCAGCCCAGGTTTCGAACAACCACAGGGTATCTTCCAGGCCCATCGCCTTGAACGCCTTGGCGGCCTCACCCACCGGAATTCGGGACTTCATGAATTCCTTGAACCGCTCCAGTGCCGTATCCCGCAAACCGATGAAATCGCCGGTGGCATAGTCGAGAGCCAACCTCGGTGCATTTCCTGCCAGCATCAGGGCTTTCGCCAGTACATCCGTGGCCGGTTGCACGTCGTCAGGCAGTTCCCTAACACGGCTGGCAAGCCACCGGTTCGCTTCGCCATCAGCGGGCACCGGCACCGTCAATGTCTGACATCGGGACCGAATGGTAGGTAGAACCGGACGCCCGCTCTCCTGCAACAGGATCAGGGTGACATCGGGCAGCGGCTCTTCCAGGGTTTTCAGCAACGCATTTGCCGCATTGATATTCAATTGATCCGCACGATCAATGATCGCCACTTTGTGGTGAGCCACCTGCGGAGACGACACCGCAAACGTCGACAGAGCCCTCACCTGATCCACCTTCACCATACGGGATTTTTCCGGCGCATAAACGCGGATATCGGGGTGGCTGGCAGCGGCCAGGAGTTCACACTGCTTACAATGGCCACAGGCGACTGGCTGGCCGGGTTCCCGGTCCAGAGGCTTTTCACACAACAACAATCCGCCGACCGCCTCGGCCCAGGCACGCTTACCCACGCCCCGCTCCCCCGCGAGAATGAGAGCATGCGGGAGCCTGTCTTCGGCTACCCGGCTTTGCACGGTTTGCCAGGCGCGGCTCAGCCAGGGCATGTCTTGGGCAATATCAGTCAAGGGGTTTTCCTGTCGGGGTCTTGGGTCTGCGCAATTGGCGCTTCCGTAATTGACGCTTCATAGTGGCGAGCAGGCGGCGCATTCGCTTCAGCTGTTCACCGCCCTCATCGCCTTTACCAGCGCTATAGTAATGGCTGTTGACCAGACGGGCAAAAAGCCTGGCCGAATCCGCAGCGGCCGGTTCCGCTTTCGCCAGGCGTGACGCCAGAACCGACGGCGTTTCACCATGACGCACTGGCACCCCGGCACTGGCACACAGCCGATGCCAGGTATCCACCACTTTCCGAAACGCGTCGCGACGCTCCCCACGCCGCATCTGCAAAGCAGAAATCAACCCGGCGATCAGCAAGCCGGCGCCAACGATGCCGGCTGTCATATAGCCCAGCTCCCGCATACCGAAACCACCGGGCAGCCTGGACATCAGATCCATCTGGCTTTGGCCCTGGTAGCCCACGACCCAACGCTGCCACTGGTAATTGATGCGATCAAGCTGCAGACTCGCCCACTGCACCAGGGCGACATCGGCGTAGCGCTGGGGCGAGGCCCAGTTGTCCTCCAGGAAGGATCCTTCTTCGGCAACGGCATCTCGAAGACCGGACTCGATCCTGTCCGGCGCAATGGCCGCCGTAGGATCGATCCTGACCCACCCACGCCCATCGATGTAGGCCTCTACCCAGGCATGGGCATCGTACTGGCGCACAATCAGGTAATCGCCCCCGGCGCCGGTTTCTCCACCCTGGTAACCCACCACAACCCGCGAGGGAATACCGGCCGCCCGCAGAACGAAGGTAGTTGCGCCCGCGTAGTGGGCACAGAAACCGCGCTTTGCATCAAACAACAGGGCATCAATACCATCATCTGGCATGGCGGGCGGTCTGAGGGTGTAAAAATATTCCTGCTCGCGAAACCGCTCCAATAAAGTGCGAATAATCTGCTCGTCGCCCATTGTGCGACGCAGGTCCCGCGCAAGGTCACGCGCCCTCGGGTTGCCATCCCGGGGCAACTGCAAATAGCGTCTCAGGTCGGCAGGACTCTGTGCTTCGGCATCTGGATTCTCGTTCTGCAATGCCAGCCGATAACGAACCGGGCTGTCGGCCGGTCGGCGAAATCGGAAGAGGTCGGCGCTGTCTTCGAAAACGTTGTCTGATACTGCTCTGGAGTTTTCAAGAGCGAACGCCCAGCGCTGATCGGTTGGCTCCAGCAGAACGTCATACTGGTCCGGTTCCAGCTCTCCGATGCCTCCATCAACCGCAACCCGGCCAAGAGGGCGAAAACCCTCCCGCTGGCCCTGGCGCCAGGTTTCGCCATCCAGATAGTCGAGAATCAGGCCCCGCCAGTACCGGTCGCGATAGGCCGGCATCTCGCCCCCGAAGGTTACCCGGAAAGCCCGCTCACTGCTCTGGGCAAGATTGGAAATATCCCCGGGTCGCATGGTGTCACTGATGCCCGTGCGAGCCTCACCGGAAACAAGCGGCACGCTCCACAAAGGCGACATCCTGGGGAAAAAAACAAACAATAGAACGACAATCGGCAAGGTTTTCAGGAACATCCCACCCAGTCTGCGCCAGCCAGAGGTCATTCCCCCGGGTAATTCCGGCGCATTCAATACCTGCAATCCCACCAGCAAAAGAGCGATTCCGGTGAAGTTAACCAGGGCCCAGAGAATCTCCTGATGGAACAGGAAATTCACCGTTGCCAGATAGACAAGGATAAAAAACAGAACATAGAAGTCCCGGACTGATCGCGTCTCCAGCCATTTGAGACCTACCGCCAGCACAAAAAACGAGGCGGCTGTGTCCACCGTAAAGCGCCCCTGAACCGTTGCAACGTAAACCCCAATCAGCACCAGCATGATCCCCGTGCGTAACAAGCGGCCGGGAAGCCTTACCCGCCCATACTGCGCCAGCCATCGCCATGCGGCCAACACGGCACAGGCGGCGATCAGCCACAGGGGCAGGCGGTCCCACTGGGGCGACAGCAACAGGGCAAAACTGGCAATCAGCCAGAGCAAAGCCCTGGAAGGCAGATTGGTCGTTGTTCCCGCTTCCGATTCATTGCCTCTCAGGCGGTCCATTAAACTCAAACCTGCCCCTCCGCAACCCACTGTGATGAGGTCTCTCTTTGTTTCTTTCGCGTTCCATGGGCCTCAGCCGTGGCATCCCTCGGCCGTTCCTCGCCCCAGGTTGCCAATACCCGAAGACACCGGGCCGCGTGCGCCGGACCGCAATCCGGCTCAATGACCTGCCCGGGAAGATTCAATCCAAACCTCACACCACTGCGGCCCCGTTCGTTCACCAGATATGCCAGGTAACTCAGTCGCAATTCATGATCCGCTCCCGGATAGGCATTAAAGTCCAGCCAGTAGGGGCTGCCCTGCTCTCCCTCCCAATCAGCAACCACCATCTGCCCTGTTCGAGCAAACCGCTTCCACAGCACCCGCTGGCTCAGATCGCCTTCCCGCCAGGGGCGAATATCCGCATGATCGTTACCTTCAACGGACCGTGCCTCTGCCGACTCCTCACCATCCTCTACGGTGCTGAAGGCCTCCGGCGCAGGAACCGGCCTTGGGAACACAACCCCGGCTGACACCGGCCGAAGCCAGGACCAGGCCTTCAGGAGACCAAACGGAAAACGGGTTTCGATACGAACCCGATCGGGCCGCAAATAACCCCGATGAGCGGAATGAACCGGCAAAGTGACATCCTCAGACTGCCCTGAATGCACATGCACCGGCGCAAGACCGGATTCCTCGCAGGAGAGCAGGATGGCGATGGCGTCATCCCGTCCAGCCTTCAGGCGGAAACGAAAAGGGATATCTTCACCAGCGAAACCCTCTCCCGGCTGAACCAGCGTGAGCTCAAGGCCAGAGAGGTTTCGATGGGTCTGGTGCATGGCGCCCACAAACACAGCGCCCAGCAGAAAGGTGGTCAGGTAGATAAGGCTGTTCTGATAATTGATCCCGGTTAACAGCATGATCACAAGCAAAAGGCCAAACACCACTCCTGCGCCGGTCGGCAGAATAAAGATATTTCTCTGACTGAAGGTCTGGAGGTCGGACCGCGGAATCCGTCGGTTAATCCAGCGACGAAATCGGTTTCGGAACGGATTTTTCATAGTGTCACTGAGGCCCTGCAACGCCAAAAAAGTTCATGATATTCGAGCATGTTTTTGCTGCGATTAGTAACAGTACCGAAAAATCAAAGATTCTGATCACAATCCCGGATCTTCCAGCTTGAATTCCTGTCCTACAAACCGAATACTCAGCGCAAGGAGCGTATTTTTTAAACAACAAGGGTCCAGATATGAAACGCCGACACCTGCTCACCAGCGCCATCAGCAGTCTGGTTGTTGCTTTACCTGCCTATGCTGGCGTTCAGACCATGACCTCAGACGAAATGGTGGAAACCTATGTGAAGGATTCCGCCGTTATCGTTGTGCCGAAAGAACGGAAAAAATCCGATGCCGACCGGCAACGCATCCTGCGCTCACTCACCATTTCCCCGGGTGAACCGGTGCTGACCGAAGCGGAAGAGGAAGCCTACCGTGAGGCCCTGCAACGATACGTTGACGAGGGTAAGAGCGATGCGCTGAAAGATGCTGAAGAGGAATTCCTCCGGCGTGCCCTGCTGCTCCCCCAGGAAGAAATTGCCAGGGCACAGCCTCCGGCCGAGTTTACCCCAAGGATTCCACCAATCATCTTTGGGCAGCAGGCACAGATTCCGGAAGAGCCGTTTACACAGACGTTTCTTAACGATCAGCTGGGGATCGGGTTTGACGGTCAGAATCTGAATTTCAGTATTGGTAACCCGCCAGGGATTGATCAGATACAGATTCCGCAGGCGATTAATGAAGGGCCGGTTACTTTAACGCCGAGGCCTGGTGGTGGGTTTGATCTTTCTATTGCGGTGCCGGATCAGTAGTTATTGAACCGAATGGTGGTGTCACTTACCCGAAGGTTATCGAGGTGAGTGGCGCCAAGTGCCGTCCCACCGACGGACATGCCCTCGACACTGACATCTGCTGCCATCGCATTGATCCGGATGGTTCTCAATTCTCTGGTCACCCCATCAACATCAACAGGCTCCGCGCCTACACTGGAATTGACGACGGCAAATCCCTGTTCTGCACCAGCCACTGACCGACTGATTTCGTCGCTCGAGAGATTGGTCTCGTTTGTAAAAAACGCGGTCAGCGCATCGGTACCCAGTGCTGTCCCGCCGTTGTCAGTACCTTCAGTACCCAACATTTTGAGATCCTGAACAGCCAGCCCTTCAGCACCGGCAAGGAGGTCCAGATCTTCAATGGTAAACATCATCAGTGCGCGTTGACTGTCATAGCCAGCCACATCAAGACTTGGGCCAATCTTGTAGTCAGCGGAAAGAATCCTGCCCCAGGCTTCGAGACCAGACGCAATTCTTGCCGAGTCACCATTTACACCAATGAGTTCGATAGCGCCGGTTGCTATCCCCCAATCGATGGTATCGGGTTCGCCTGTAGTTCCGGTCGGTAGGGGCCGAAGACCAACCTGCATCACACCGTCTTCGAGAATATCGAGAGACAGCGTCAACTGATCAAAATACTGCCCGAAACCTGCACTGGACCCA
>JAWWAT010000072.1:0-10887 GCA_033721635.1 Marinobacter sp.
GCCAAAAAATTCCTGACTCACCGAAAAGTAAACCGTGTTCGCCTCGTAATCATTCTCAGAACTGTTGGTGAAACCAAGGCTCAGAATGGCGTCCTCATGGAGGTAGTCGGCACCGACGGTATATTCAGTTCGCTCTTCAGTATACGGGCTGGCTGTAGCCAGCACGTCGACAGAAGCCGCTGACACGGAATCCACATAATACTGCCCCGAAACCGAGACTTGCGGGCCGGCACTCTTGCGGACCAGCACAGAGGGCCCGTCAATGACCATGCCGCCGCCGTCATATCTGTGATAAAGAACATCGACATTGTCCACAGGCAGCGTGGCTGCTCTCGCCTGGAAGGCTGCCAGTAAAACGACAGGCAACAAGATTGCCGCGAAGCAGCGATGGCCGAAGTCAGTTACAGCCACAACCACCTCCCGATCCACCCTCAGATCCTCGCGCTGACTCCCGGGACTGATAGACATGGTGCATATAGGAATCCGCTGTTCCGTGCCGGCTCAGGCTCATCACCGGATCCGCCAGCTTGTCACGCTCATAGGGCTTTACCCAGGGCTTGACTGAACCACAGCCGGATAGAGTCAGCATGGCGATTCCGAGAACCAGGGCAGAGCAAATCGATAAAATACGCATGGCCAATCCGCTCAAAATTTATTCGCGCACCAGTTCCCGAATCTGCTTTTCGTAATCGTCTTCGTAGCCCGGCTGGTATCCGTAGTGGAGATAGCGGGCATTACCATCGCGATCAATCATTACGGTCGTCGGCATGGCCTGAACTTCATACAGTTCGCTCACCGAGCTCTCCGGATCGTAGAGGATCGGGTAATCCACGGGCACCTTGTCCAGGAAGCGATGCGCCTCCTCCCGATTCTCATCCACATTGACCGCCAGAATCGTGAAACCGAGATCCTTGTACTGGCTGTACAACTCATCCATCAGGGGCATTTCCTGGCGGCAGGGCCCGCACCAGGAGGCCCAGAAGTTCAGCATGACCACTTCACCACGATGATCCTCCAACCTCAGGTTCTCCCCGGAACGGCTTTCCAGGGTGAAATCCGGAGCCGGGACATTGATGGCTTCCGCGCCGACCAGGGGGCTAAGACAGGCCAGGATGCCCGCTGCTGCCAGTGCTTTTATGGATGCTTTCATAACCATTGCTCCTGTACTCAGAAAAAGACCGACAGGCCAGTGCTGACTTCGGTATTCAAAGAGGTTTTCTCGGCCCCCAGAACATCTATCCGGAAGTAGTGCTGCCGCACGCCGATGTGGATCGCAACGGTGTCTGTCAACAGCACCTGATAGCCCGCCCCGGCATTCAGGGTAAACCGGGTATCACCGGCAAAATCGGTGGCTCCCGCCCCTGCGATCAGATAGAAATTCGTGTTGAACGCATAGTTCTCGGTGAGAAAAGCCTCTCCCGGGAGCACGTTGTAGCCCAGGTTAATGTTGTAGTAGCTATAATCCCGCTCACTGTCAGTAATCAGCTCGACATCGCCTGCGAGTCTCTCGAAACTGGTCCTGCCCCCCTCCGCGAAGCCGACTCCGGCCTCAAAGAAAAAGCTTTCGCTCAAGTGGTAAGTCAACTTTCCACCCAAAAGCAGCGACGACTCGAAGTCTTCGATATTGAGCACGCCCACAAAAGCGCCGATTTCGAAGTTCTCGGTGTCAATCAGCGCCTCGGTGACCGGCACCGGGGTTACATCCGGCTCGATCAGCGGCCGATCATCCTGGGCATTGGCGGCACCGGCCAGACATAGCCCTGCCGCGAGGCACACTGGTGTCAGAAAAAGATGCTTAGTCCGATTTTCCATTCTGTCGCTTCTTCGTTGGTGGACCGGGTAGTGAACACTTTGTAGTCCTTCACTTCGGCACGGATGAAATATCGATCGGTGATGTAGGCCCTAATGCCAAGGCCCGCATGGCCGATACTGTTGTCCCGCTCTTCCGGCTCAGCCAGGGTGGCCTTGGGATCAACCCAGATATGCCCGACCCCAAGGGTAAAGAAGGGGGATACCCGCCAGTGTGGAAATGGCTGATGCACCAGATTCGCATCGACCTTCCGAATCTCCGACGCGCTGCCCAGGATCTGCGAGGCCCAGAGCTCGGCAGACAGGTTCCTCGTCATCCAGAAACCGCCGTAGCCTGCCGTAACAGCGGCACCATCAAATTCGCCCATCATCAAACCGGCTTCTATCCGCCGGTTACTGAAGGAAGCAAAATCGGGTACCTTCAGGTCCACCCGGTTACCCGTGGCATCCACGGTCTGGGCGATATCGGCAACGGCCACCCAGCCTTCACGGCCCCGGGAGTCCGCAACCTTGATCCAGCTGGTCTTGCGCTGAAGAACGGTCAGCCATTCCCCCTTCTCACTGGTGTGAAAAACCGGATAGCCAGTTGCCGGGCCGGTTCGCCATTCAAGATAAGGCTCGGTCACCTGCACCTGCGCAACGTTCTCGTCCCCCTGACCCCACAGCCAGCCAGCCCAGCTCTGAGCCGGCAATAACAAAACAAAAATGAGAATGGCAATGGGCATGGCGCGAGTATCAGTCCTTGGATCAGTCTTCCGGGGCATCAAAGGGGTTGTTGAAATACTGGCCGCCAATATCCAGCCATTCTGCGATCAGTCTGAGTTCCGCCGGTGTCAGGAAATCACGGTGTGTTCCCCCCTCGGCGAATACATCGAAGAAATCACTGGCACGGGCGCCGTTGACAGACATTGAAGCCTGAACCGGGACCGTCACCATGATCGGCTGCACATTGCCTTCGGCATCCAGGATCGGATTACCGTCTTCGTCCTCCAACACTTCCCCGGAATCTACAAGTACATCTACCAGCGCACCGTTCACCAGTTCCTGCTCGTTGTCCGGGAATAGCAGTTCCCGGTAAGCGTTGAAGTGCAGCGGTTCATCGGGTGACGGGCCATCGCCCAAATCCAGCTGGCCAGCCGGCACCTGCTGCGCGTCTGCGGCATCCGTGTTGGTGTGACAACTGGTACAAGTGGTATCGAGTACATCCATAGTCACCGGATCGATTTCCTCACGGTTCAGACTCCAGAGCGGATGGATGTGCTGCTCGTAGTTAATTACGATTCGACAATTCGGCGCCCAGTCGGTGGCGCAAACCCCGGATATGGGTTGCGGTGTCTGCAGATCGGCATAGGCATAGGCAAAACTGTTCGGCTTGGGATCCACGGCATCTCCGGACCACTCATCGGCATAGATTACATCCGGCGTTGGCCTGCGAATCTCGTTGATGCGGGCGAATACCTCGGCCATGGTTTCCCCCATATCTGTGAACAGACTGGCGTCGGTATTCGGAAATGGAACGCCAGTGGTCGCTGCGCCGGGCCACGCGGATTCCGGGCCTGCATCCGGTCTGCCATGGGGTGTTGGATCGTTCGGGTTATGGCAGCCCGAACACTCGAGAGTCTCGCCGGGGCGCACTGTCAGCCAGTTCTGGTGCCGATTGCCCAACAGCCCGTTCATACGCCGCCCCTGTCCATCGAGAATGCTGATGGCAAACGCGACATTGGCCGGCACCGCTACCTTCACCGAGCCGTCCGGCTCTATGGGCACGTACCCCAGTATTTCCCGCATAAGCTGAGCGCGGCTACGCCCGAAAGCGCTGTTGTCGAAATCGAGGACGTTGTCGTCGGGGATAGCCACGGGTTTTTCCAGTCGCAGGAATCTGGCTGGGCGATCCTCCGGTGGTGTCTGCAGCGGATCGGCCATTGCAGCAATACCAGCCGGTGTGGCGTCCACCCCGTCCATATCGTAAACACTGCGAATGTGCAGGACGCCGTAGCCGTCATCACCAAGGGCGCCCTCATCGCCGGTAAACTGGGATTCCGGAATAAAGTCTTCCAGAGGACGCTCCTTCATCAGGACCGCTTCATCAAACTGGATGCCTTCTACAGGGGCAACCACCGGCCGCTGAGTTTCGCCATTGAGATCAAGAAGCCACAGACCGTAAACAGGCTCTGCCGGTTGATAATCTTCCGATTGCAGACGATCTTCAGTGCAATTGACAATCCGGTCGGTTGCTATCTGCCGCAACCGACAGGGTGTCCAGCTCACCAGGTAACGGTTGGTCCCGTCGAGAAGCGGTGACACCGACGCATAACTGCCTTTCAACGATAGCTGCCCGTCCAGACCCACGCCGGGAACCAGCGGTTGCTGACCCGCGCCCTCGGTTCCGTCGGTGCGCAGATTCGCCTCGACAAACTGCACAACGTCTACCTCCGCCAGAACCGAGGCATAATCATTGCTCTCAAAGGGTCTTAGCTGAACCAACAGATTGCCGCCGTCCGACTTGCGAGGCTGTAGATACTGAATACCGTTCGCTTCAGGCACTGAGTCGTGGGAATGGCGGCCGTAAAGATAGCTCAGACCGGTTCCGTCGGGATTGACACGGTAGAGATTTAGACCGTTGTTACGGGTCTGGCCAGCATTGTCCCAGCGGCTGAACACAATGGTGCCATCATCCGCCACCATGGGGTCCAGGTCGTGGCTCTGGTTGAACGTGATCTGCTCAATGTTCTGGCCATCATCATCCATCACATGCAGAACAAAGGCTTCTGTATCGAGTTCCTCATCCAGTCCTGAATACTGGGGTTTACCCTCGTCTAGCAGTATGGCCTTGGAAATGCGCTGACGGGTGGAGGAGAAAACGATCCTGCCATCGGGCAGATAGGCAGGTGCAACGTCCTGGCCGGCCCGGGCAGTAACATCCGAATCAATGATCCGGCGCAGGCCGTCGGTAGTGGCGTCGTATTCCCAGATATTCCAGGTTGGTTGATCCTCGTCGTCTGCGTCCTCAATTTCCGGCGCCCGCATGGCGAACAGCAGCCGGGAGCCATCGTGGGAAACGTGCAGATCTTTCACGTCGTAACGCAGCTGGCCGTTGTCATCGAGAAATTGCGGCCCGGCGAACGCCTTGGAAGTAATATCACGTGTTTCGGTATCGGGGCTCGCGCTCGCCTGCAGAAGCAACCTCGCACCCGGACGGAAGGCCGAAGGGTCAGCCAGGTTGTCCTCCACCAGGGTACCGGTGTTCTCGTCAAACAACAGGGCCCGCTCAACATAAGCTACAGGATTTTCGACGACGACCGGGTCCGCCTGCTGGCTTTCGCTGCTCGACAGACAGCCAGAAAGCAGCGCCGCAGAACCGAGCGCAACCGCAAAGCGAGCAGTGAGACTGGCCGGGAGACCTGGTGACTTAATTTCCAACGCGACAAACCCTGTTTCGGATGACATTCCATGACATAAATTAAGTCGGTTCCGAGGGCAGGCTCCAAGGCTTTTAAGTAACCTAATGTAATAACGTGGCCTACAGCTCAAAACGGAGGATATAGCAAGCCGTAAACTTTTAACAAATGTCAAAAGGCATTAATGTGCGATTGCTAACGATCACCGAGGAAAAGGACATGACCGGCCGGAACAGGATCAGAAGCCTGATCATCAAGGCTTGCAGTACCGCAGTTTTCGTAGCGCTCGTGTCTGGACAGGCAGGCTTTGCCCAGGCTGGCCCCAGGGAACAGGCCAAACGAATCCACGACCGGATTGCCGGCGTCCCTCCCTCTTCCGCCGTCCTCGATGCCATGCAAAGCGATATTGCCTCGGGCAGGGCGCTTGACGCAGCCTTCACCGCCATGGATGACAGCGCCTTCTATGACGTCACCCTGAAGAATTTTGCCGCCCCCTGGACCAACGAGGCGATGTCAAAATTCGTTCCGCTCAATGACTACATAGCCACGGTGATCGGCCTGGTGCGGGACGGGGAAGATTTCCGCAAAGTCCTCTATGACGATGTGCTGTATATCGGCGATCCTTCCCTCAACCTGCCGAACTACTCCACCAGCAACAACAATCACTACGAATCCCTGGAAAACAGCGGAGTCAGCCTCAAGGACAACCTGGAGCGGGTAAACCAGTCAACCTATGCCGGCCTCCCACCCTCGGCCACCGCTGGCGTGATTACATCAAGAGCTTCAGCCCGGGCGTTCTTCAGTGCCGGCACCAACCGGGCCATGTTCCGTTTCACGCTGATCAATCACATGTGCAACGACCTCGAGCAGGTTGCAGACGTTACTCTGCCACCAGACCGCATTCGCCAGGATGTCTCCCGCAGCCCGGGCGGTGACAGCCGGGTGTTCCTGAACAACTGCGTGGGCTGCCATAGCGGCATGGACCCAATGGCGCAGGCATTTGCTTATTACGACTACGAATACGACGCCAACTCAGACCCTGACGGCGAACTGGGCAGACTGGTCTACAACGCCATGGGCGAAACGGATCCTGAAACCGGCTCCAGGGTTCAGGCGAAGTATCACATCAATGCAGCAACCTTCGAACAGGGCTATGTGACCCCGGACGACCGCTGGGATAACTACTGGCGCCAGGGCGCCAATCGCCGTCTGGGTTGGGATCCGTCACTGCCGGGGTCCGGCAGCGGTGCCAAGAGCCTGGGGATGGAGTTTGCCCATTCCGCCGCCTTCGCCGAGTGCCAGGTCAAGAAGGTGTTCGAGAATGTCTGCCTCAGACCGCCGTCGAACAGCGCAGACCGCTCACAGGTGAGCAGTATGGTTGCCAGCTTCGAAAGCCAGGGGCACGACCTGAAGCAGGTATTCGCAGAATCCGCTGTTTACTGCATGGGTGAGTGAGGACGCTATGAAAACACATAAAGGAATTTCCATGAGTTCCCTCAAGTTCGCCCTCGCTGTTACCGCCCTGGCATTGCTGCTGTCGGCATGCGGCGGCGAATCCACGGAACAACTGCCAAATACCTCCCAGAATTCTGGCACGGTTACCTACAACGGGCCGGCTCCCTCAACCGATGATGTGGCCACCTTCAAACGCACCGTGTGGGACAATCTTGTCACCCAGGATAAATGCGGCGCGTGCCACGGCGCCAATGGTCAGGCTCCGACGTTCGTCAACGAGCAGGACGTTAACCTGGCCTACGCTCAGGCAAACTCCATTGTTAATCTGTCTGATCCATCACAGTCTGCGATGGTGACCAAGGTAGCGGGCGGCCACAATTGCTGGCTGCAGAGTACTTCCGCCTGTGTGGACATTCTCACCACCTATATTTCCAACTGGGCCGGCGACTCCGAGGGTTCGGCTAAAACCGTTGAACTTAGTGCCCCCACAATCAAGGATCCGGGCGCTACGCTGGCCTTTCCCGCAGACAGCGCGGATTTCTCGGCAACCGTTTACCCAATCCTCACGACCTATTGTAGTGATTGTCATGCAGGCTCGGGGCCAGCACCCTACCCATTCGCAAGCCCGGACGAAGCCACTGCCTACAGCGAATCAAAAAGCCGGATGAATCTTGGAACGCCTTCGGCCTCGAGATTTGTTGAAAAACTTCGAGCTGAGTTGCACGGCTGCTGGGACGACGACTGCACCATGTCAGCCGATATGATGGAAATGGCAATCTCCGATTTTGCAGGTCTTCAGGACAGCCAACCGGTTGATCCAACCATGGTTGCCAGCAAAGCCCTGAACCTGACTGCAGACGGCCTGCTTGCCAACTCCGGTGGTCGCTTTGAAGACAACGTGATTGCCCTCTACGAATTCAAGTTTGGTGAAGGCCAGACTGCCTTTGATACCAGCGGCGTATCGCCGGCGCTGGACCTGACCCTGAGCGGCAACACTGACTGGGTTGGCGGCTGGGGCATCGATCTCGGTCCCGCAGGTGAAAACGAGCAGGGCTTCATGGTCCCCGCAGGCAAGGCCCAGGGCAGCACCACCGCCAGCCGGAAGCTGCACACCCTGCTGACCGCCTCCGGCGAATACAGTATTGAGGCCTGGGTCGCCCCGGGTAACATCACCCAGGAAGATGCCCGCATCGTGACCTACTCCGGTTCATCCACCACTCGCAACGTTACCCTGGGCCAGTCGCTCCAGCGTTACGAAGTGCTGCATCGAAGCACCACCAGTGATCAGAATACGCCTTTCGCGACCCAGGACGCCGACATGCTTCTTCAGGCAACGCTGCAGCATGTTGTGGTGAACTACACCCCGACAACCGGGCGTCAGATCTTTGTGAATGGCGTTCCCACCGACGATGTTGACCCGAACGACGGCGGTCTTCTGACTGAATGGGACGACAGCTTTGCCCTGGTACTGGGCAACGAGACCGATGGCAACTCCCCCTGGCAGGGCGCGATCCGGATGGTCGCCATCCACAATCGCGCGCTCACACCGGAACAGGTCCAGGCCAACTTCGAGGTGGGTGTGGGTCAGAAGTTCTACCTTCTGTTCGGGGTCTCTCACCTGATCGACGTGCCGGAGAGTTTCATTGTGTTCGAGGTCAGCCAGTTCGACAGCTACGCTTACCGGTTCACCAGTCCCTTCTTCATCAGCCTGGATGACTCCGTAGAGCCATCAAGCATCCCGCTGCGTGGCATTCGACTGGGCATCAACGGGAAAGAGGCCACCGTGGGACAGGCCTGGGCCAACCTCGATGTTGTCCTCGACAGTGGCAGCTACGAACCGGGTACAGGGCAACCACTCTCCTCCCTGGGCACCATCATTGCGCTGGAAAACGGGCCCGAGAACGATGAGTTTTTCCTGACGTTCGACCAGCTGGGCAGTAACAACTTTGCCCGCTCGGAGCCTTCCCTGCCGCCGCAGCCCGAACCCGCTGACCTGCCACCGTCATCGGAGATCGGCTTGAAGACTTTTGACGAGATCAACGAGTCCATGTCGCGGATGACCGGGGTTCCCACAACCAATCAAGCTGTGTTCAACACCTATACCACCGTGAAGCAGCAATTGCCCACGGTAGAGACTATTCAGGGTTTCCTGTCCTCTCACCAGATGGCGGTGACCCAGATGGCTATCCAATATTGCGATGCCCTGGTCGCAAATTCGCAGCTTCGGGACCAGATGTTCCCCGGGTTCGATTTCTCCGCGCCGGCCAGCACCGCCTTTGATCACGGCGGCAAGAGCCTGGTTACCGGGCCGCTGCTGTCCCGGTTCGTGGGCAGCAACCTGGCATCGCAGCCCGGTGACAGCGAAATCGAAACGGAGCTCAGCGAGCTCATGGATAGACTGACCAGCTGTGGAGCAGGTTGTGAGCCTGACCGCACCGAAACGGTCGTAAAGGCAAGCTGCGCAGCAGTGCTTGGCAGTGCCACCACCCTGGTTCAGTAGAGGAAGCCGATCATGTTTATACGCAAGTCACGTAAAAAGCCTTTGGCCAATGGCAGCCCGCTGCTCCATGACGACCACGGCAAGCCGAGAACCCGGCGCGAGTTCATCGCGCAGGGTCTGATGGCGGGCTCGGCAACCGTGTTCGGTGCCTCGCTCTTCAGTCTGTTTGGCAACCCAAGAATGGCCTCGGCTGCCCTTTCAGACGACCTGAACACACTGAAGGAGAGCTGTGGCATAGCGGTCCAGGGTGCCGGCAAGATCCCGTTCATCTGCTTTGACTTGGCAGGCGGCGCCAACATTGCCGGCTCCAACGTGCTAATGGGCAAATCCGGTGGGCAAATGGACTTCCTGAGCACCGCAGGTTACAACAAGCTTGGCCTGCCGGGTGACATGCTGCCCAATGATCCAGCGTTCGTGAACACCGAGCTGGGTCTGGCGTTCCATTCGGACAGCGGCTTCCTCCGCGGCATCCTTCAGAGCACCAGTGCCGGTACCCGGGCCGCAACCGACGGCGCCATAATTGCGGCTCGCTCGGAAAACGACACCGGCAACAACCCCCATAACCCGATGTATGGCATCCATCGCGCCGGTGCCGACGGCTCCCTGCTCTCTCTCGTCGGCTCCCAAAGTTCGGAATCCGGCGGCAACTCGTTGGCACCGATGAACCTGATCAATCCGGAAGTTCGACCCACCAAGATCGACCGGCCGTCGGACGTGACCGGCCTGGTGGACGTGGGGGATCTGATCGGCATTCTGGATCAATCTGACGCGGTCGCCGTGATGGAATCCATTCAGCGCATCAGCGACGCCAAGATGAACCAGGTCAATACGGGCATCTCTACTGATGAAGTGGTCAAGGACCTCGTCCGCTGTGGCTATGTAAAAAGCGCCGATCTTGCCGATCGATTCGGCAACCCGGCGGATCTGGATCCGGAGCTGGATCTCGAGATCGTTGGCCCCACCGGCATATTCAGCCGCGATGAGTTCAACAGCAACCGCGAATTCCGCAAAACCGCCTCTGTGATGAAGCTGGTTCTGAGCGGCTACGCCGGTGCCGGCACGATCACCATGGGTGGCTACGACTACCACACCGGTGAGCGCGGAACCGGCGAACGTCGTGACGAACAGGCTGGTCGCTGTATGGGCGCCTGCCTGGAATACGCGGCCCGGGTGGGCATGCCGTTGATGCTCTATGTATTCAGTGACGGCTCGGTATCGAGCAACGGCCGGATTGACGATTCCATGGACGGTCGTGGCAAGGGCGAATGGACCGGCGACAACCAGCAGACGGCTGCCTCCTTCTTCCTCGTTTACAACCCTGCTGGCCGCCCAACGCCGATTCGCAGGCAGATCGGCTTCATGCGTTCTGATGCATCGGTGGAAACCGCTTCCAGCCCTGCGGCCAACAACGTCAACCAGCTGGTTCAGACCGTATTGCTCAACTACATGGCACTACACGGTGAACAGAACCAGTTCGGAACTCGCTTCAACGGCCACGGACTGGGCAATGGCACCTCCCAGGACAGCCTGATTGCGTTCTCGAACCTTGTGAACGGCACGATCGGAAATTAATCGAAACCGCTCGTTCCGCACCTAGTCTGATTGGGGCGGAACGAGGCCCTCTGACACATGCATCATGCGCTGATCATCGATAACCACAACATCGATATCCTTCAAACGCTCGATCATCTCCAGCCCCCTCTCTGGTCCGAGTACAAAAACCGC
>JAWWAT010000073.1:0-10881 GCA_033721635.1 Marinobacter sp.
TCAGAACACAGGCTTTGTAGAGCTGGTGCAGAGACAGTGACTTCAAGGTTTGGTCCTGTAACGGTTAACACATTGGCCGGTCATTGTAGATTCTGCGGTCGGCTCTGTCGCGTTCGGCACGAAGATTTCTGGAGTTGCGCACAGCGCGCAGGAATTTGTTAGGCAGTTCACAAATCCGTAGCCGTTCATTTTTCAACCAGCCGTTCCGGAACTACACTTCATCTCCCAACCATAAATACAATGCACGCAACGGACGCCAGCGTATGACCAGTGATTCCGCCGAACGCAGAATCAAGGATCGTTACCCCGCCTCCTGCCTGAAGGTTCAGCTCCGGGAGCGTGGTTTCTTTGGTAGGGGCAAGCAGCCCACGCCGGTTACATGCCTGGACCTCAACCGCTACGGTATGGCGGTACTCTGCCCCAGGCCAGTGGACCCCGGAGCCCGCTTGTTCATGGATTTCGAAGGCAAGTACATCAACGAATCGCGGGTTTGCGCCCGCGTGGTGGAGTGCCAGCCCTATCAGGCCGGTTATCGCGTCAGCGTCCAGTTCAGCTATTGCCTGGACAAGAAGGGCTATTCAAGAACCGTCGACAACGCCCTGTCGCGGATTGAAGGCTTCTACAACCGGTTTGCCAGTTGACCTGCCGTTAGCTTAAACCAGCCCGGCGTCCAGGCTGGCCGCGACATACATCCCCAGCTCCCGGCACTGGTCTTCAAACTCATCCCGATATTCCCCCCGGCAGATCAAGGGTTCCTGGATCAGCTTCCAGCGCAGCCCGGTGGTAATGCTTTCAATCGCCCGATTGGTGCCCGTGCCGTCATGGCCAGCGCGAATGTAATAGGCAAAAGGTAGCCCCTGGGTTTTCTCGAGGCAGGGATAGTAGCTGCGATCGAAGAAGTCCTTTAAGGCACCACTCATATATCCGAGATTTTCAGTAGTGCCCAGGATAATGGCGTCGCAGGCCAAAACGTCATCGGGACCGGCATCTAAGGGTGCCCGCACGGTTATTCGAACGTTCCCGATGTCTTCATGGCGGGCACCTTCCTCCACGGCTTGCCGCAGCAGAAGGGTGTTGGGAGATGGCGCATGGGCAACAATCAAAAGTTTCTTCACGCCATTCATACGCCCCCTCCCTATACCAACCTTAAAGGAGCTCGCCGTTGGCTTCTGCGGGCTCTTCTTTTGCGTCTTTCTTCGGTTCAGGCTTGGGCATCAGCTTGTCACGAACCTTCGCTTCGATCTCATTGGCAATGTCCATGTTTTCTTCCAGGAACTTGCAGGCATTCGCCTTGCCCTGGCCGATCTTGTCGCCGTTGTAGGCGTACCAGGCACCGGACTTGTCCACGAAGCCTTCCTTCACGCCCATATCCAGAACTTCGGCCATGTGGTAGATGCCCTTGCCGTACATGATCTGGAACTCGGCCTGCTTGAACGGCGGCGACACCTTGTTCTTAACCACTTTAACGCGGGTCTCGTTACCTACCACCTCGTCGCCGTCTTTCACGGAACCGATGCGGCGGATATCGAGACGAACGGAGGAATAGAACTTCAGCGCGTTACCACCGGTGGTGGTCTCGGGGCTGCCGAACATGACGCCGATCTTCATACGGATCTGGTTGATGAAGATCATCAGACAGTTGGCATGCTTAACGTTACCGGTCAACTTACGAAGTGCCTGGGACATCAAGCGCGCCTGCAGGCCAACGTGGCTGTCGCCCATTTCACCCTCGATCTCCGCTTTCGGCGTCAGGGCCGCCACGGAGTCTACGATGATGACATCAACCGCGTTGGAACGTACCAGCATATCGGCAATTTCCAGGGCCTGCTCACCGGTGTCCGGCTGGGAAACCAGCAGATCATCCACATTCACGCCCAGCTTCTCGGCGTATACCGGGTCGAGGGCGTGCTCGGCATCCACAAACGCGCAGGTTTTGCCCGCCTTCTGTGCCTCGGCAATTACCTGCAGGGTAAGCGTGGTTTTACCGGAACTCTCAGGACCGTAGATTTCACAGATTCGACCGTAAGGAAGACCGCCAATACCCAGGGCAACGTCCAGGCCCAGGGAACCAGTGGAAACCGCAGGGATGGCTTCGCGGGGCTGATCACCCATTTTCATGACGGCGCCCTTGCCAAACTGGCGCTCGATCTGCCCAAGTGCTGCGCTCAATGCTTTCTTGCGGTTGTCTTCCATCAGTCAAACCCTCTGTCGCCCTGGCCGCCGGAACCGGATCAATGCCGGCAGCGAAATAGTGAATCGGGAATCCGTACAGCTTGAACAGCCAATTCCCTGTATATTTGAACAGTATTAAAACATAACCCGCAGAGGAGACCAACCCCTGCGGATGTGAAAGCCGTCAGAGTTCGCTAACGAAGTCGTTAACCCCCTGAAGTGCAAAGAGAACAGCTTGCCGGCGAACCTGATCACGATCACCATCAAAGTGCTTTACCACTGCCACGGTGGAGGCCGGGCTGCTGCCCCAGGCAAACCAGACGGTGCCCACAGGCTTGTCCTCGCTGCCCCCGCCGGGCCCGGCAACACCACTGATGGCAACGGCAACGTCGGCATCTGTCGCCACCAGGGCGCCGGCTACCATTTCCCGCACCACCGGTTCGCTGACCGCGCCGTGTTCCTCCAGCGATTTCCAGGTTACGCCCAGCAACCCCTGCTTGGCCTCATTGCTGTAAGTCACCAGCCCGCCGAGTACATAGGCTGAGGACCCTGCCCGGTCGGTCAGAACCTTGGCAACCCAGCCACCGGTGCAACTCTCTGCCGTAGCCACCGTACGACCGGATCGCAGCAGCCGTTCACCCAGGCGATTGCCTGCCTCTTCCAATTCCTGATCGCTGGCCAGCATAATGACCTCCTTCGTTTCATCGCGGCGGTTATTTTCTTACAATTCACGCCTTCATCCAAAGCAAGGCTACCGGACCCGTACATGTCAGCAGCTCAGACCGATCTTTCCAAGCACACGCCAATGATGCAGCAGTACCTTAAGATCAAGGGTCAACACCCCAACGAACTGGTGTTCTACCGCATGGGGGATTTCTACGAGCTGTTCTACGAGGACGCCAAGAAAGCGGCCGAGCTGATGGACATCACCCTCACCGCCCGGGGCCAGTCCGGCGGCAACCCGATCCCCATGGCCGGTATCCCCTATCATTCCTCTGAGGGCTACATTGCCCGGCTGGTTCGGGCAGGTCAATCCATCGCCATCTGCGAACAGATCGGTGACCCGGCCACCAGCAAGGGACCGGTTGAACGTCAGGTGGTTCGGATCGTCACACCGGGCACCCTCAGTGACGACGCTTATCTCGAGGATCGGCGCGACAACCTCCTGGTGGCCATATACAACCACCGGGAACAGTTCGGTTTTGCCTCGCTCGATATCTCCAGCGGCCGCTTTGCCGTTTCAGAACTGGAAAATCTGGAAGCCCTGCAGGGCGAACTCCAGCGCCTGCGCCCGGCGGAAATTCTGATCAGCGAAGATTTTCCCTACGAGGAGATTCTGGAGGGCTTCACCGGAATTCGCCGCCAGGGCCCCTGGCTGTTCGAATCCGATACGGCGCGCCGGGTGATCACCCAGCAGCTGCAGGTGAGGGACCTGACCGGTTTCGGATGCGAGGAACTCAACCTCGCCGTCTGTGCCGCCGGTTGCCTGCTGCAGTATGCCAAGGAGACCCAGCGCACTGCCCTACCCCATATTCGCAAGCTGACCCGTGAACGACGCGATGAAGCAGTCATTCTGGACGCCGCCAGCCGCCGCAATCTGGAAATCGACACCAACCTCATGGGCGGCCACCAGTACACCCTGGCCTGGGTGATGGACCGCACTGCGACATCCATGGGCGGACGCGAACTCCGGCGCTGGCTGAACAGGCCACTGCGGGACGTGGAAATCGTTCGTCAGCGCCAGCAGGCAGTATCAGCGCTTCTGGATGGCTTCCATTACGAACCGTTGCACGATCTGCTGAAAGCCGTGGGTGACATTGAGCGGGTCCTGGCTCGAGTTGCCCTTCGGTCAGCCCGCCCCCGCGACCTTGCACGACTCCGCGATGCTTTTCAGGCCTTGCCGGACCTGCAGGAAACCCTGAAACCGGTCAATTCCCACCATATCGTCAAGCTGGCGACCACCATTGGCGAATATCCGGAACTGGCGGATCTGCTGGAGCGCGCCATCATCGACAATCCCCCGGTCGTTATCCGAGAAGGCGGGGTCATCCGGGAAGGGTTCGACGAAGAACTGGACGAGCTGCGCAACATCAGCGAAAACGCCGGCCAGTACCTGCTGGACGTGGAAACCCGGGAGCGGGACCGCACCGGCATCAGCACCCTGAAGGTGGGTTACAACCGGGTCCACGGCTATTACATCGAAATCAGTCGGGCCCAGTCGGACCAGGCGCCGGTGGATTACATTCGCCGACAAACCCTGAAGAATGCTGAGCGATTCATCACACCGGAACTCAAGGAATTTGAAGACAAGGCCCTAAGTGCCAAGAGCCGGGCGCTGGCCCGTGAAAAAGGCCTCTACGATGACGTCCTCGAAACCGTGGCCGGGCAACTGGCACCCCTGCAGGACGCGGCCCAGGCGCTGGCCGAGCTGGACGTACTGAGCAATTTCGCCGAGCGCGCCACCTCCCTGCGGTTCTCGGCACCGGAATTCAGCGAAACCCCCGGCTTCGACATTGAGGAAGGCCGCCACCCGGTGGTCGAACAATTGCTGGATGAGCCCTTCGTACCCAACGACCTGCTGATGGACACCCAGCGCCGCATGCTGGTGATCACAGGCCCGAACATGGGCGGTAAGTCCACCTACATGCGTCAGGCCGCGCTGATTGCGCTGCTCGCCTACACCGGCAGTTTCGTGCCCGCCAACCGCGCAGTGATCGGCCCCGTGGACCGGATTTTTACCCGCATGGGCTCCTCGGACGATATTGCCGGCGGCCGCTCCACCTTCATGGTGGAAATGACCGAAACCGCCAACATCCTGCACAACGCCACCGAGTACAGCCTTGTGTTGATGGATGAGGTGGGCCGTGGCACCAGCACCTTCGACGGCCTGTCACTGGCCTGGGCCACCGCCGAGCACCTGGCCCGGGAAATCCGCTGCTACACGCTCTTTGCCACCCACTATTTCGAGCTCACTCAGCTCGCCGACGAGCTGCAGCATGCCGTGAACGTCCATCTAACCGCCACCGAGCACGACGACAGCATCGTGTTCCTGCACAACGTGCACGATGGCCCGGCGAGCCAGAGCTACGGGCTTCAGGTGGCCAAGCTGGCAGGCGTACCCCAGGATGTGATCCGCAACGCCAAAACCCAGCTATCCCATCTGGAAGGCAGCGCCTCGCCAGCGGCGCCAGCAACTTCGGCGGGTGAACAGAAGGAAAAGGCGGCCCGGACCAAACCTGCACCCCAGGTCAATGAACCCATCTACCAGGGGGGCATGTTCGCAAGCCTGGAACCCAGCGCCGTGGAAGAAGCCCTGAAAGAGATGGACCTGGATGGACTCACTCCCCGGGATGCCATGAACCAGCTCTACGAACTCAAGGCTCTGATGAATAAATAGCTAAGAATTGATCTGTGTAATAAGGTTATAGCGGTCGAACGCTTGCGGCTGTGCGGGTCGCTCCCTACAATATCGCGCACTAAAATATAACGGCGGCGCCCGACGGCGCTCCTGATGAGACTGACCGACCACTGGACCAGGGATCTGACTATGGCGTTTATCGTTACTGATAACTGCATCAAGTGTAAGTACACAGACTGCGTGGAAGTCTGTCCGGTAGACTGCTTCTACGAAGGACCGAACTTCCTCGTAATCGACCCGGACGAATGTATCGACTGCGCCCTGTGCGAACCAGAGTGCCCGGCCGAAGCCATCTTCTCGGAAGACGAACTTCCGGCCGATCAGGTCCAGTTTGTGGAGCTGAATGCCGAGCTGGCCGCGAAATGGCCGAACATCACCGAAAAGAAAGATCCGCTGCCAGACGCTGAAGAGTGGGATGGCAAACCGAACAAGCTTCAGTATCTGGAAAAGTAAGCGTCCGGAACTGGAATGAAAAAGGGAAGCTGCGGCTTCCCTTTTTCTTTGTTTGAATGTTTTTATCGAGTCAGGTACTGGCCAGCTTGGCGCCCATGGCCACGAAAAACCCACCGGTCAGGCCGTTCAACATCCGCTTCATCTTCGCGTTCATGCCGAGACTCCGGAAGGTGACCACCACCCAGGCCAGACCGCACTGCCAGAGCATGGCCAGCAGAAAATGCACGCCTGCCAGCATCAGAGACTGCTGAAAGGCGTTACCGGCTGGGTCCACAAACTGCGGTAGCAGGGCCATATAGAACAGCGCGGTTTTCGGATTCAGAACATTGGACAACAGCCCCTCACGAAACGACGCCAGCATTGTGACGTTCCTGCGAGCAAACTTTTCCTCTTTTACCTCGGGGGCGTTACCCCGGCGAAGGGCCTGGCGCAATGAACCGATGCCCAGCCACACCAGGTAGCAGGCTCCCGCCCACTTCAGGGCGGAAAACGCCCAGGCGGTTTCCACCAACAGAAGTGAAATACCCAAAGCCGAGAGCGTGGCGTGAATGAACAGTCCGCTGCAAATGCCGACGCTGGTGACACAGCCATCGCGTAAACCACCCCGTCCGGTATTCCGCATCACCAGCAGGGTATCAACACCCGGTGTGATGGTGAGCAGGGTAATGGCAACGAGATAAGCCCAGAACAGATCCGATATCAAAATCGTCCCCTTTCAAACTCTTGTACAGAACGCCTCAGGGGCCGGACCCGCAACCGGTAAGTCAGGCCTCCTGCTGGAGAATCTTGCGCGCAGCGGCGGATTTATAAAACGGAGCGAGCCGCCGGCGAATCAGGGCCTCAACATAGCCCTCTTCACGCAATACGTCTATAACCGGAATTGCGTAGGCATCGACCTCCGCCATGACGACCTCACGGGTTACCCCCATATCGCCCAGCAGGTCCGTGAGGGGCCGTTCACCATATTTCACGAACAGGTGTGAGACCACAGCCCGGGCGCAGCCCTCAAAGTAAGGAGTCTTCCGGAACTGCAACCAGAACTCATAACCGAGCACGACAAACTCCTGCAGTTCGACGTCGCCGAGCCCCTCGTGCAGCTCGGCAATGGTGCGATCCTCCAGCGACACCCAGGCGGCCATCACGCTGTCCCGCAGCTCCTCGTCAGAAAGGGCACTATGCAGGAACTGCTCGCTACGGCTGATTAAACCGGGCAGGCTGTCAGACAGCCAGGCCTTCAGGCTACGCTCAAAGGTTTCATCCAGTCCCGGCATCGCCCTGTTGGCCATGCGCTTGCCGAACTTCATCATTGAACCAACCCCCGGCACAGACTTGGTGATCAGGTTATCCTCGTACAGGTAGTTCACCAGACCGTGATAAACCACATTGGACACCAGCTCCTGATACACCGGGTGCGCCATGATTTCACTGATCACCCGCTCCCGTTGCTGCCGGAGTTCAAGAGCCTCCTCCAAAAAGCCGGTGGCCTGTTCGCGGGTAATGATTTCGCCCAAGGTAGTCTGCGACTGCACATCGGCATTGAGCACTTCCGTTGCCATCTCAGCGGCCAGCTCGGGAATGCCGGCATCCAGTTCCATATCCATAACGATACGCCGGATAACGCCCATCACCTGCTCTTCCGACGTGATCTGGCTCAGGGTTATCTCTCCCGCAAAGGCCCATAGCTCATCCAGCTCCTGCTCCAGAAACTTGCGCAGCTTCGTGCCCTTGAGCGAGGCCAGTTCATGCTTGACGTGCTGTTCCAGCAGTTGATTGGCGAGATCCGTTTTGCCTTGGGTCATGGCGTCAGTTGTCCTGTTGTTGAAATGAAACACACCGACCAGAGGCTAACACGAAGTACAGGCTGGCAGGTTTGCCAAAACTACAGTTGAAGGGGTGCGGCCGGGCCAGTCCGGTTCAGCCGCGAAATGTGTGAGAAAGTTACTGAAAATCGTTGAAGCTGTGGGTTTCCGCTGCCAGCGCCAGGCAAAGACTGCCGGGGCCGACATAGATACTGCTGGTGATCCCCATCTGTGAAAGCAGCAGCTCCACACCGTTGTGCTCGCAGGCGTCCCGAAGGCGGTTAAGCCCGGGCAAGTCCTCGATTTCGGTCCAGGTCAGACCACAGGAGAGACTCACATACGGGGTCAGGAGTCCGGCTTCCACGCGGGCAGAGGCATAGTTCATCACCTTTTCCACCGCCACATCGAAACTGCGGGTTTTGGCCACAGGCTGGCCCTCCGCCCCGCGCCCAAAGATCACCGGGGTGATGTTCAGCGCCTTGCCAAGAAACGCTACCAGCGCCGAAACACTCTTGTCACCGCGACGGCGTGCTCGCTCACGGATGTAATGCAGATCCCGCGGAATAACGCAGGTGTAAATCTTGTCGCTGAAGGCTTCCACCTCGTTGCGAAGAGCATTTTTTGAAACCTTCTGGTCAATCAGCTTAAGCGTATGCGCCGCCAGCAATCCCTGCCCCGCGAAGATTTGCTTGCTGTCGATCACCCGCATAAAGAACCGGCCATCGCGCCCAGCGGCTTGCCGTGCGCCCTCATAATTGGCCAAAACACTGTTCATGGCTTCGGTAGCATTCTGGAAAATCAGGCTTCGGGTTTTTGTCACCGTCTCGCAGATAGCAACGTCAAACTGGGTGACGATCTTCTCCATGAACAGGTCGTGGATCTGCTCAGCGGTGAAGGCGCGGGTCTCTGCCTGATGCCCTTTCTGCAACAGGCCGCTCTGATAAAACTCCTGGGTTCGCACCGGATCATGCTTGTCTATGTAGGTCTGGCCATCGATTACAGCGGTTACCGGCAGGACGAACAGGTCGTGCTTGCGGCTGAACTCGTAGGGCAAGTCGCACGCAGAATCGACGATCAATCCAACTCGCATGATGGGCCTCCAGCTCCGGGCAGCTTCTCTACCGGAAGCGCCCTTTATTGTCGTTATTCTTTGTGCCGCACAGTCTTACACACCGCGATCAAAATTTCAGCAACCCGGCCTTATCCTGCAGTCGATGTCATATCCAGTTCACGAAGATTCTTTTCGAGCAGCTCGCGGTTGTCCTGCTGCCAGGGATGAAAGCCTTTACGGAAATAGGCCAGGAATTCCGGCAGGCACTTGCGAAGCACTCCCGGCTTTCCCCAGAGGAAATTAAGCCCGCCAATCCAGGTGCGGAGGCTCCAGAGCTTGCCATCGGCCTTCAGCAGGCTACAGGTATTGAGAAAGGTGTACTTGAAGAAATTCCAGGTCACGAACAGGAAGACGATCCGGCGGAGCCGTTCATTGCCAACACATTCCCGATAGACATCAAAGGCAACGGATTTGTGTTCGGTTTCCTCAATGGCATGCCAGCGCCAGAGTTTCGCCATGGCCGGCGTGGCTCCATCCATCCACTCGGGATGGCTCAGGATGGCGTGGGCCAGAACTGCGGTGTAATGCTCAGCACCACAGGTGCCTGCCAGTTGGCGGCTTGGCGGTAGCTTACCCACCCACTCCATGTGTTTCTGGAACCGCCGGTCCAGGGCATCAATGTCGTAACCCCTGGCTTTCAGGGCTTCGTTGTAGTCCTTGTGCTCACGGCTGTGCAGGGCTTCCTGACCAATAAAGCCGCGAATCTCTGCTTTCAGCTTGGGATCCTTAATCTGATCCCGATAAAGGCGCACCGCGTTAATGAACTGCTGTTCGCCGTCTGGAAACTGCAGGGAGAGCGCGTTGAAGAACGCTGTCCGAAAGGCGTCGTTGCCATGCCAGAGCGTTTTCAGATCGTCACTGACATCGAACCGCAGATGCCTCGGCTCAACGGACACACCCTCGGGCGTGGAGCTGATGGTCATGACTGCCTCCTGTTTTTGTAGTGTTGTTATCAGCAATGAACAGCGGACAAAAATTCATCAGTCAAAGCAGTTTAAACCCGGAAACCAGGCGGAAGGAATACTTAAAAAGAAAGAATTGGACAAATTGTCACGAAATGACATTCTGTCAAACCCCGTTTTATTCGGAAAAATTCAGGAATAAAAAAGGGAGGCACGAGGCCTCCCAAGGACACACAGGGGGTCAGCGCCGTCCGGTGCAGAGCCGGAAGGCGCTGGTTTAGTGCTCTTCTGCGGCTTTCACGCCCGGCGCTTCCGGGTCGGCGGTAAAGCCAAGCAATTTGGTACGTTCAATCAGGAAATAGAGTACGGCGCCAGTGGCCAGGCCCCAGCCTGCACCGTAGACCGCCAGAACCACACCCATGGTGCCGGCAATGCCACGCTCGGTGTTGTTCTCCAGCTGCTCCAGCCCCACCATCAGACAGATATAGCCGGTCAGAAGCAGGGTCAGCGAGAGGGCGATCGGCAACACCGGCTGGAAGAAGCTCACGAGCGGCAGAACAAACAGCGCAATGAAACCGGTAATCCAGAAGGTGCCACCACCACTGTAGATGGAGTCCATGGCATTTCGACCGTATTTGTAACGCTCGGCCATGGTGGCCGTAACGGCTGTCCAGATCGGGCCCGCCAGGCCCGGATAAGGCGCAAAGAACGCGTGGCCACCGTTACGGATAGCGGTTACCAGGTGCACCCGGTCAATGCTGTTATCGATGTCTTCGTCCTTGCGCAGGTGATCAACCCGATTCATCAGAGACTGTCCCACCACGATATCGCCAAAGGCAATCACGTAGGCGATCACCGCCGTGGGAATGGCGTACAGGAAGACGTTGGCATCCGGGAAACCGACAGCGAACGGCAGGTAGTTCCACAGCTCGTCAAACGCGGGTTTGGTGATGCCCCACTCCACATTGGGCACCTCGTATTCGCCAGTGGCAAAGCCCACCAGAATCGCAACCACCATGCCAGGCA
>JAWWAT010000074.1:0-10790 GCA_033721635.1 Marinobacter sp.
CGTGTCCGAACTGGACAAGCATGAAGTAACCAATGCGGTCGACCAGGCCAAGCGCGAACTGGGCAATCGATGGGACTTCAAGAACGTTGAAGCCGACATCGAGCTGGACGACAAGGGCATTACCATCAGTGCCGAGCAGGAATTCCAGCTGGAGCAGTTGCTGGATATGCTGCGTATGGCGTTTGCTAAGCGCAACATTGATGCCCGCGCGTTGGCCGAGGACGGTGACAGCAAGTCCGGCAAGCTGGTCAAACAGCATCTGCTGCTGAAGCAGGGCATCGAGACCGATATGGCCAAGAAGATCGTGAAGATGATCAAAGATCAGAAGATGAAGGTCCAGGCCAGTATCCAGGGCGATAAAGTGCGGGTGACCGGCAAGAAGCGGGATGATCTGCAGGACGCCATTGCCATGCTGCGCGAAGCTGAGCTGGATATCCCGCTACAGTTCAATAATTTCCGCGACTGATCCGGAGGCTTCACCATCTTAACCGGCACCCGCCTGACCCTGATTCGGGACACGCTATACACCTACACCCGTTGGCAGGTGATCGCCCTGTTGTTCCTGGGATTCTCGGCGGGTTTGCCGTTCCTGCTGGTGTTTTCCACCCTCAATGCCCGCTTGGCGGATGTTGGAGTGGAAACCGCCACCATCGGGTTTTTCAGTTGGCTAGGCATTACCTATTCCATCAAGGTTTTCTGGGCGCCCATTGTGGATCGCCTGAAACTGCCGCTGCTCGACCGGCTGCTGGGCAAGCGGCGAAGCTGGATTATCTTAGCGCAGGCGGGGATCGCCACGGGGCTTTACCTGATGGCTCACGTGGATGCCACGGCGGCTCCGGAAATGATGGCTCTTTGCGGCCTGCTGGTGGCCTTTTCCTCAGCCACCCAGGACGTGGCGATTGATGCCTACCGTATCGAGATTGCCGAGGAACGGCTGCAGGCCGCCCTGGCCGCAACCTATATCTTTGGTTACCGCCTGGCACTGCTAGTGGCCGGCGCCGGTGCTCTGTACCTGGCGGAATTCTGGTCCTGGCAGGTGTCCTACGAGGTGATGGCCGCTCTGGTGGGGGTTGGCGCGCTCACGGTGCTGATCGTTCGCGAGCCCAGCGTAAACCACTTTGCCGCCGCCCAGGACATTGCCCACAAAATTGAGCAGGAGGCCGCCAAGCTTACCCATCTGAATCCCCGCCTGGCGAGACTGGTTGGCTGGTTCTACGCCGCAGTGGCCGGCCCGTTCCTGGATTTCTTCCGCCGCTATAAAGAGTTGGCCCTCATTATCCTGCTTATGGTTGCCGTTTACCGGATCTCGGACATCGCGATGGGCGTGATGGCCAATCCCTTCTACCTGGATTTCATGGGCTTCAGCAAAACCCAAGTGGCGGATGTGACCAAGATTTTCGGTTTCTTCATGACCATCGCCGGCTCGTTGGTCGGTGGGGTGATGGTGGTTCGCTACGGGGTTCGTCGAATTCTTTTGTTGGGGGCAATCATGACTGCCGCCACTAACCTCCTGTTCGTTGTTCTGGCCCAGTATCCGCCCAATATCATCACTCTGGCTGCAGTTGTTAGTGCCGATAACCTCAGCGGCGGCATCGCCAACGTGGCCTTGATTGCCTGGCTCTCCAGCATGACCAGTGCCTCGTTCACGGCCACCCAGTACGCCCTGTTCAGTTCGCTTATGACCCTGCCCGGCAAGTTCCTGGGCGGGTTCTCGGGTATTGTTGTGGCGGGCTTCGGTTACGCCGAATTCTTCCTGGTGGCCGGCATTATGGGCGTGCCCGCCATCCTGTTGGCCATTTTCATGATTCGAAATGGCCGCCGACTGGATTCGTTGGCGCCGCGCAATGAATCAAAGCCTGATGCCGAGACAGTGAGCCCTTGATGTCCGAACCGACCAAAGACCAGAAAATCTGGCAAGTGGTACTGGCCGTCCCAAAGGGGAGGGTGGTCAGCTATGGTCAGGTCGCAGAGATGGCGGGATTGGGCCGGCAGGCGAGGTACATCGGAAAGGCCTTGGGCAAGTTGCCGGAAGGGCATGGCGTGCCCTGGTATCGGGTGATTCGCAGTAACGGCCAGATTGCGTTTCCCGTGGGGTCCGAGAAATTTGAGGAGCAGGTTAGACTGCTTGAGAGCGAGGGTGTTGAGATCGTTGATGGGCGAGTGTCGATGTCCCGATTCCGATGGTAATGGGGCGCGCCGGGCGCCCCATTCAATGACAGTTCAACCGGTTAGAGCCTCAGGGCCCCATCCACCTCAAGCATACGCCCGGACATATAGTCGTTCTCAAAAATGAACGCGGCAGCCGACGCAATCTCCTCCGGCTTGCCCATGCGCTTGAGCGGGATGCCGGCGGTCATCTTTTCCAGCGCTTCCGGCTTCATGGAGGCGGTCATTTCTGTCTCGATGAACCCCGGGGCGATACCGGCACAGCGGATGCCGTAACGGGCGAGCTCCTTGGCCCAGACGGGAACCAGGGCGGAGACGCCGGCTTTGGCGGCGGAGTAGTTGCTCTGGCCCATGTTGCCGGCGCGGGAGATGGAGGCGATGTTGATGATCGCGCCCTGGTCGCCGTTCTTGATCATCTGGGTGGCGGCTTCGCGGCCGCAGAGGAACACACCGGTGAGGTTGACGTCGATCACCGCCTGCCACTGTGACAGCTCCATGCGGCGCTCAACTTCGCCATCCTTCACTTTGACCATCAGGCCATCCCGTAGGATGCCGGCGTTGTTGATCAGGCCATTGAGGTGGCCGAAGTCGTTCACGATGGCTTCAAAGGTTCTCTCAACATCCTCTTCCTTGGCGACGTTGCAGACGTAGCTTCTGGCTTCGGAGCCCGCGGCCACGCAGGCGGTGACTGCTTCGTCGAGCTTTTCCGGCATCAGGTCAATGAGCGCGACTTTTGCGCCTCTGGCGGCAAGGTATTCGCCCATGGCGCGGCCAAGGCCCTGGCCGCCGCCGGTAATTGCAATCACGGAATCTTGAAGTTTCATGTTTTGCCCTAACTACTGTTATCAGGTGGTTTTACGGTTGCTGTGTGCCTTTTCACCGGAATCCCTGGTGCGTCGAGCCATGAATGTGGCTTCTTGTTAGAAACGGAAGGGCTGCGAGTATACCAGACCTTCCGAAATTCCTGATCAGATTGCGAGAGCCTGATGCCTGTCTTTCTTTTTCTTTTTATAGTCATGCCGATTGCCGAAATGGCGGTGCTCATCAAGGTGGGGACCATCATAGGTGTTCTGAACACCGTGGGGCTGGTGCTGCTGACCGCCGTGATCGGTGCGTGGCTGCTTCGCCAGCAGGGTCTGGCAACGCTGCTGAGGGCCAATGAGCGGCTGAATAGTGGTGAACTGCCGGCCAAAGAGGTCGCCGAGGGCCTGATTCTGGCTATTGGCGGTGCCTTGCTGCTGACCCCGGGTTTTATCACCGACACCGTCGGCTTTCTCTGCCTGATTCCGGGCAGCCGTCACTGGCTCGCCGCCCAGGCCCTCAAGAGGATGGTTGTGGCTGGCCAGAACCGCGGCAGCAGCTTCTATTTTCGCGCTGGTGGTGGCTCGAATCCTTTCGGGCAGGACCCGTTTGGTGGCCGTGAAAACCCGTTCGGCCGGCAACGTCCGTTTGATCGGGACAGCAACGGCGACATCATCGAAGGCGAGTATCAGGACGAGACGGAATCCGATCGGGACCGGATCGAAAAAAAGTGAAAAAATTTTCTCTCCGGGGTGTTGAAAACACCTACCCGCTACCCCAAATAGGAACCACAAGTTCGCTGCGGGCTGATTTCCACTGAAAACAGTTGGTTATCAAGCCGGGCAATTTGTCGGTTCCGGGCTTTGCCTGTCCGACTTACATCAACAATGTCATTGCCACATTAATCTGACTATTGGAGAAACCGAGCAATGAAAATTCGTCCGCTACACGATCGTGTTGTCGTGCGCCGTAAGGAAGAAGAAGAGAAAACTGCTGGTGGCATCGTGCTGCCGGGTAACGCCAAAGAAAAGCCCTCCCAGGGCGAGGTGATTGCGGTTGGTAACGGTCGCATCCTGGATAACGGCGAAACCCGCTCACTGGCGGTCAAGGTGGGTGACACCGTGGTCTTCGGTCAGTACGCCGGTAACACCGTCAAGATCGACGGCGAAGAGCTCCTCATCATGAGCGAGAGCGACATCTACGGCGTGCTTGAGTGATCGCTGAGGCGAATCGCACGAACTCTCATTAATCCGATTGATTCAACAACTTCGGTTTAACGAACAGGAATTGAAGACATGGCAGCAAAAGACGTTAAATTCGGTGATAGCGCACGTAAGCGCATGGTCGCAGGCGTCAACGTACTGGCAGACGCGGTTAAAGTGACCCTCGGCCCCAAAGGCCGTAACGTGGTATTGGAAAAGTCCTTCGGCGCGCCGACCATCACCAAAGATGGTGTTTCCGTAGCCAAGGAAATCGAACTGTCTGACAAGTTCGAGAACATGGGCGCCCAGATGGTGAAAGAAGTGGCTTCCCAGGCCAACGACACAGCCGGTGATGGTACTACTACTGCGACTGTTCTGGCTCAGTCCATCGTTAACGAGGGTGTGAAGGCGGTTACTGCCGGCATGAACCCGATGGACCTGAAGCGTGGCATCGACAAGGCCACCACTGAAGCTGTGAAAGCGATCCGCGACATGGCCAAGCCCTGCGACGACAGCAAGATGATTGCCCAGGTTGGCACCATCTCTGCCAACGGCGACGAGACCATCGGTAAGATCATCGCCGATGCGATGCAGAAAGTTGGCAAGGAAGGCGTCATCACTGTTGAGGAAGGCCGTGGCCTGGAAGACGAGCTGGACGTGGTTGAAGGTATGCAGTTCGACCGTGGCTTCCTGTCTCCGTACTTCATCAACAACCAGGACAACATGTCCGCCGAGTTGGAAGACCCGTACATCCTGCTGGTCGACAAGAAGATCTCCAACATCCGCGAACTGCTGCCGGTGCTGGAGTCTGTGGCCAAGGCGGGCAAGCCGCTGCAGATCATCGCTGAAGATATCGAAGGCGAAGCGCTCGCGACTCTGGTCGTAAACAACATGCGTGGCATCGTTAAGGTCAACGCCGTGAAGGCACCTGGCTTTGGTGATCGTCGCAAGGAAATGCTGCAGGACATCGCGATCCTGTCCGGCGGTACTGTTATCTCTGAAGAAGTCGGCCTGACTCTCGAGAACACCACACTGGATGATCTGGGCACAGCCAAGCGCGTGAACGTCACCAAGGAAAACACCACCATTATCGGCGGTGCTGGTGCGCAGGCGGACATCGAGGCTCGTGTTGAGCAGATCCGCAAGCAGATCGAAGACAGCTCTTCCGACTATGACAAGGAAAAGCTGCAGGAGCGTGTTGCCAAGCTGGCTGGCGGTGTTGCCGTCATCAAGGTTGGTGCCGGTTCCGAAGTGGAAATGAAAGAGAAGAAGGCCCGCGTTGAAGACGCGCTGCACTCTACCCGCGCTGCGGTTGAAGAGGGCATTGTGCCGGGCGGCGGCGTCACCCTGATCCGTGCCATCGCGGCTCTGGACAAAGTAGACGCGATCAACGAAGAGCAGAAAGCCGGTGTGAACATCCTGCGCCGCGCCATGGAAGCTCCCCTGCGCCAGATCGTTTACAACGCAGGCGGTGAGTCTTCTGTGGTCGTTGCCAAGGTTCGCGAAGGCGAAGGCTCCTTCGGCTACAACGCTGCGACCGAAGCCTATGGCGACATGCTGGAAATGGGTATCCTGGATCCTGCCAAGGTAACCCGTTCCGCACTGCAGGCAGCCGCTTCCGTGGCTTCCCTGATCATCACCACCGAGGCGATGGTTGCGGATGAGCCGCAGGACGAGTCTGCAGGCGGTGGTATGCCGGACATGGGCGGCATGGGCGGCATGGGAGGTATGGGCGGCATGATGTAATGCCGGCCTGATCCCAGGCGCGCTCCACACTTCGGGGCGCTGCCCGATCACCACTGAAAACCCCGCGTTGGTTCACGCTAACGCGGGGTTTTTGTTTTTTTGTCATGAACTTGCCCCATGCCTTTGCTAGACTCGGCTTCCGGTCCATTATCTGTGCAACGCTGAATGAGTGACGCTGAACCCAAATCCTTTCTTCGCCCCGGCAAGGTCTTTTTGCTTGTGCTGCTGGGCACTCTGGTTTATCTGCTGTCACTGGTTTTCCTGGTTCCCGCCGGATGGGTCTGGCAGCAGGCCTCTGCCCATGTGCCTTTGCCCCCTCAAGTTCAGGTTCGACAGGTCGCCGGCAAACTCTGGGATGGAGAAGCCGGGGTTGTTGTTGCTGGCTTTCCGCTGCGGGTTGACTGGCGTTTAGGCATGCCGTCCGTTACCAGTCTCGAATGGCCAGCTCGGGTTTCCGTGGAATCGTCACAGTCTTCGCTGAACAGCAATGTTACGATCGGTTGGCCCGCCAGCGCTGAGTTGAATGCCAATGGTCGGGTCACGGTGGCCGAATTTGAGGAGCTGATCCGCCAGAGCGGCGGCGCCATGATTGAAGGCGAAGTCATGATCGACCGTTTGAACATGGCCTGGGCCGATAACCGGATTACCCGGGCCGAAGGCCTTGGGCGCTGGGATGGCGGCCTGGTGACCTGGCCAATGGGCGATCAGCGGGGCCGGGCCGAGTTTCCGCCCATGCAGGCGACCATGGACACCACCCAGGGTGGTGTGGCGTTGACCGTGTCCGAACAGGGCGGGCAGGGCCCAGCAGCAGATGCCACGGTGTTCTGGAGCGGGATGATGGAACTGCGGGTCTACAAGCGTATGGTGGATCTGGCCGGCCAGCCCTGGCCCGATTCTGCCAGCCCCGGCGACGTGGTGTTCCGGGTACGCCAGCCTCTCATACCGGGGGCGCGATAATGGCTCTGTTGAGTACGCCGGCCCAGAGCCGGATTTCGCGGCTCCTCGCGAACCTTTTGCTACTGGTGCTGGTGGTGTACCTGGCCGTCAGCCTCGCCCGGATGACCTGGTTGTTCGCCTGGGATGACCGCCCGGTTCCCAGTGCGCCGACAACAGATGGCGCCGGAGCCATGGCCGGTGGCAGCCGCCTGACGGCTTCCATGGCAGTCTATGATTTTTTCGGGCGCTCGGAGCGACCGGTTGAAGTCGCGGAAGCGGTTCGCCGCTCCGCGCCGGAAACCCGTCTGCGGCTTCGCCTGGAAGGGGTACTGGTGGCACAGCGTCCGGAGAACTCCGGTGCTATAGTTGCTGGAAGTAACGGTGAGACGGCTTATTACCGGGTAGGGGAACTATTGCCCGGCAATGCCGAGCTGGCAGAAGTGGAGCCGGGGCGCATTCTGATTCGTCGGGGCGGGCAATACGAGACCCTGACCTTTGAAGAGCAGGTATCCTCAGATCTGGTTGCAGAGGTGGCCGCCGAGCCGGCAGAATCAGGACCGGATGAGTTCCTGGCCAGTGCCCGCGAACAGATTGACAGTCAGGGCATCGCCGCACTGGCGCCTTTCGGGTTAAGCCCGGTGGATGACAGTGGCACGTCCGGGTATGTTTACGACGGCTCCAATGCCATGCTGAACGCCGTCAACCTGCAGGCCGGTGATGTAATAACCGCCATCAACGGTCAGCGACTGGGTGATATCAGCGAGGACAAAGCCCTGCTTGAGAACTGGCGCGGCCAGGCTCAGCTGGAGATAGAAATCGAGCGTGACGGATCCATCCTCACCATCAGTTATGCCATACCCGAGCAGTGGCGCTGACCGGGTTCATCGAAACAGGACGAAATCGCCAGATGTATAACCACAAGACCAATCTTTTGCGGGCTATTGTCCTGCTTGTTCTCCTTCCCTTTATGTCCCTGGCGCACGGGCAGGAAGCCGAGACATGGCGGCTGAACCTGAAAGACGCCGATATCCGCGCTTTCGTGACCCAGGTGGCCGATATAACCGGCTACAGTTTTGTGGTGGATCCCAGGGTGAAGGGCAAGGTAACCGTGCTTTCCAGCGCACCCATGAACAAGGATGAGATTTACGATCTGTTCCTGGCGGTTCTGAATGTTCACGGCTTTACCGCCATTCCGGGCGAAGAAGTGATCAAGGTGGTGCAGCAGGTGGACGCCAAGCAGTCGGCGGAAATCCTGGAGCGGTTTCCCGAAACCCCCTCCGAGCAGTTGATTACCCGGGTTATCCAGATCGACAACGCCAATGCCCTGGAGCTGGTGCCGATTTTGCGCCCGCTAGTGGCCAAATACGGCCACCTGGCCGGGGTGGCCGCCGCCAACGCGCTGATCATCAGCGACCATTCCTCAAACATCCAGCGTATTGAGCAGATTGTCCGGGAGCTGGATAGCCCCTCCAAGTACGAAGTGGAAGTTATCCAGCTTCAGGAAGCCTGGGTCGGTGATATGGTGACGCTGCTGCAGGAGCTGGCTCCGGATGAGCTGGGCCGGGCCGGTGGCGACAACGCGGCGAGAAAATACAGCGTAACCGCAGACGAGCGCAGCAACCGGCTGATTCTGCGGGGCGATGAAACCTTCCGTGAGAAGATGCGCGGCCTGATTCGACAACTGGACCAGCCGTCTGCCACCGGCGGCACCACAAAGGTCTTGAGGCTGAAACACGCCGACGCCAAAAACCTGACTGAGATCCTGAAGGGCGTGATGGGCGAGCTGGTGAAAGAAGGAGCCGGTTCGGGAAGCGGAGGCGCCGCCAAACCGCAAAGCAGCTTCGCCGTATTTGCGGATGAGGGCCTGAACGCACTGGTGGTTCGAGGTGAGCCGTCCCTGATGCAGGAAGCCGAACAGATTGTGGCGGCTCTGGATGTGCGTCGTGCCCAGGTCATGATTGAGGCAGCCATTGTCGAGATCAGTGACGAACTGGGACAGGATCTGGGCATTCAGGTTGCCGTAGGTGATGAGTCTGGCCAATCCACCCCGGTTGCCGGCACCAACTTCGGCAACGTGGGTAGAAGCCTGGGCGAGGTGCTCAGCGCGATTCTCAATGAGACTGCGATTACGCCGGCTCTGGGCGGCGCTACCATTGGCGCAGGCCAGCGAAACGAGGACGGTGTCAGTTGGGGGATTCTGCTGCAGGCCCTGTCCACCTCGGCGGCCGCCAACCTGCTCTCCACGCCGAGCATTATTACCCTGGATAATCAGGAGTCGGAAATTATCGTGGGCCAGAACGTACCGTTCCGCACTGGCCAGTCGACGGTCACCGGCGATGGCACCACTAACCCGTTTACCACCATCGAGCGTCGCGATATTGGTCTGACCCTAAAGGTTACCCCGACCATCAGCGCCGATGGCCTGGTCCGCCTGGTGGTAGAGCAGACCACAGAGAGCGTGGCAGACAGCATCGAGAATGCCTCGGATATTGTCACCAACAAGCGTGAAATCAAGACCACAGTGCTTGCAGATGATGGTGAGACCATCGTACTGGGCGGGTTGACCCGCGAGGATTACCTGGTCAACAAGAGCAAGGTACCTCTGCTAGGCGACATTCCGTTTGTAGGACGCCTGTTCTCATCGGAGTCCGAGCGCCGGGTGAAGCGTAACCTGCTGGTGTTCCTGCGTCCGCAAATCATGCTGGGCAAGGACGAAGCCGTTGCAGCGACCTCCGACAAGTTCAATCAGCTGTGGGATGTGAATCTGAACATCCGTGAGAAGCTGGGTATCCCGACGGAAGAACAGCGTCCAACTGTGGAAGCGCTTTTCGAAGGTGGCAGCTCCCGGGTCCAGTAGTTCCTCAGACAGCGAGTGGCGGCATTGGACAATCCATCTGATCCGCCACCAACCGCATCAACTCGTATTCCTTCGTTTCCACCTTGCCATCCTGGGTGATGCAGTGCCCGCAGGCATCAATGATCGCTGGTTTCAGCAGGGGCGATAAGCCGTTCAGCGCGGTCAACGCCTCTCTTAGCTGGCGCATGGTGACTTTCTCCAGAACCGGCGTAACACCATCCTTGGCATTCATGAACCCCGCCATGGCCTCCCGATACAGCTTTTCGGCGTCAGCCTGGGACTCAGAACCAGCCCGCGCCATCAGGCTCAGGAGGCGCTGTAGGGCAGGCATGACCGGTTTATAGTTCTTATAGCGAACCGGTACCACTCTGGCGGCCTCATCGCCCAGGTGGCGGGACAGAAAGCTTGTCAGGGCCAACTCGAACAGGGTAACCCGGTTATCCGCCGCCACCAGTTTCTGGACATTGGTGATCAGCATCTCACGCTCTTCCGGGTCCAGCTTGCGCAGCGCCGGCATGGCCAGTTCCAGGGCGGGGAAGCGCACGCCGTGCCCAATTGTTTTCAGGGCAGGCAGCAGTTTTTCCAGTAGTTCAGGCTGGCTACCCAGAACCGGGTGATGCGGCAGAAGGTTCAGTCGCTCCATTTGCTGTGGGCGTGGCAGTTCACAGATCAGCATGGCATAGCAAAGCTGGGCGGCCCCGGCACGGGTGTACAGCAGGTTTCGGAAGGTAGCTGGCAGGCGCTCCAGGAAGCGCAGTGCGAAATCCTCGCTTTGCCGGTTAATGGTTCCAACCTGATCTGAAAATTTCCGGGCCGGCCTTATGGTTTTCTCCGGGGTGGCTGCGAGGGGGGAGGTTCTTCCACTTTTACCGGTGACCGGGCCGAGGATGTCGGATGCCGCGCCGGTAAACCCCGAGGCGCCCGCTTCAGTGGCAGGCGCGGATTCGCGGTAGAGCTCGGCACCTGGCTCGGTGTCGCGAAGCCGGCTGCGTAACCTGGCCAGCATGCCCGGCTGAATGGCGTTGATCCGCTCGTCAATTGGCGGATGCGAGGCCAGCAGCGAGGTAAACTTCATGCGGGCA
>JAWWAT010000075.1:0-10675 GCA_033721635.1 Marinobacter sp.
AGCGCGTGTTTGACAGCGGCAGCGAATTCGAACGCATCACCGCCAGCCTGATCCCCGAAAACTTCAACGGCAACAACGACGAAAACTCGTTCGACAACCGGTCTGACGACAAGGGGCCCGAGCCAGAGGCGGTAACTGTGGGCACGATCAATGGCCAGACATTCGCCTTTATCGGCCTGGAGCGTGTCGGCGGTATTATGGTCTACGACGTCACCAATCCCCAGAATCCGGAGTTCGTACAGTACCTGAATAACCGGGATTTCTCGGTGTCGCAGGAGGATCTTGAGGCTGGAATGGCCGGCGATCTTGGCCCGGAAGGCCTGGCGTTCATCGCCGCAGGAGAAAGCCCCAATGGCAAGCCCATGCTGGCGGTGGGCAACGAAGTCAGTGGTACCACGACTTTCTATGGTATTGATGTGATCGAATTGACTGCGAACTGATTGCAGGGTTCCAACCAGAGACCGGGACACGTCGGTAACGGCGCTCCCGGTCTTTTTCTGCCTATTCAGACAGCGGCTTTCAGCGGCGGCACCTCCTGGTGCAGGAACCACTTCTCCGTGACGACTTTTCTCGTAAACCAGTGAGAGCGCATCAGGCTGCTGGCCAGTGGCATCTTGACCCAATCCGGCAGCTGCCAACCCTGGTCTGCCTCTGAAGCGCGCGTTCCAAAGCGTTCAGCAATGGCATCCCCGTATACCTGCAGGGAGGATGCTGAACAGTCGGGGGCCTGGCGAATCACATCGGCCGCCAGCAGAGCAGATTCGATTGCCGGCCGGATACCCTCGCCGCTCTGGGTGTAGGCGAGGCCGGCGGCGTCGCCAATCAGCATGACACCGTCGTCCACCAGCGGTCTGTCGGCATGGGCGTAGAGAAGATAGGCATGACCCTTGAATCGCCCGGGCAGATCCTTCGGGATACGACCGGTGGATTTCATTTCCTCCACAAACGCCTCGAGATGACCGGTCAGTTTGTGGTTGTCCTCCCGGCCCAGGCCGATATTCAGGTAATTGCCCTTGCGAAACACCCAGGCATAACCCTTGAGATCGCGGCAGAACCAGAGTTCCGGGGTATCGCCCCGGGCCTCGCAAGCCGATGCCTGCTCTGGTGTCATTTCAAACTCAACCTCTTTGGCGGCAACGACGGTCTCATGGCTGCCGGGACCGTCGCCCAGTAACCGAGCAACCGGGCAGAAATGGCCGCCGGCGCCAACGACCAGGGGGGCTTCCCAGGTGTCGTTGATCAGCCAGTTGCCGCCCTTACGAACGATGGACTTGACCGGCGTGGCGAGCTGTTTCGGGCCCTGGACGCGGCTCAGCAGGTAATCGTCGAATTCACATCGGCGAATACCATAGCTGACGACATCGCCATGATCGTTTTCCACCGCCGGCTGCCCCATCATGCCGATGCGGAAACGGCGAATCGGTTGGATCGTCCGTCCGTTGCCGTATTCCACTGGGTCAATCTTCAGCGTGTCCATGACGGCAGGGGTTACCCAGCCCGCACAGGTCTTATCCCGGGGAAAATCCTGCTTGTCGATGATCAGTACTTTTTTGCCGCTGTTCTCAAGAGCGCTGGCCAGGGTAGAGCCGGCAGGGCCGGCACCAACGATGATCAGGTCGTAATAATCCATCAGGCCTCCTCGGGTGCGGCGGGGAAGTTGTAAAGATCCTGTCTGTTCCGGGGCAGCTTATTGTTATCGCCATGGCTGAAGACCACTTGGAACAGTTGCAGGGAACCCGCCCGGAAGGCGGCCATGGAGCCGGCCAGGTACATGCGCCAGGCCCGGGTAAAGTGGCCATCGTACATGGCGGTTACCTTGTCTTCGTTCTCGTTGAACCGTTCCATCCAGTGGCTCAGGGTCTGGGCGTAATGCAGCCGCAGATTCTCTACGTCCAGTACCGAAAAATCACCATGCTCGCAGATCTGCATGAATTCGCCGATGCTTGGCGGGTAGGCGCCCGGGAAGATGCGTTTCTCGATCCAGGCATTCATCAGCATCGGGCGATTGCGGCCGATGCTGTGGAGCAGGGCGATGCCGTCGGGTTTCAGGCTACGTTTGATCAGCTCGGACAGGGCGTCGTAGTTCTCCTTGCCCACATGCTCCAGCATACCGATGGAGACAAACGCATCGTACTGGCCACTGATATTGCGGTAGTCGTCCTCGACATATTCAACCAGATGATCCAGTCCCTGTTTGCGGGCCTCTTCACGGGCGTAGGCCAGCTGCTCTTTCGAGATGTTGTAGGAGTGCACCTTGACGCCGTAGTTGCGCGCCATATAGCGGGCCAGTCCGCCCCAGCCACAACCCGCCTCGACCACTGTCATACCGGGCTTGAGCCGGAGCTTGCGACAGACGTGTTCCAGCTTGGCCAGTTGCGCCTGTTCCAGGGTCAGGTCCGGGCTCTCGTAATAGGCGCAGGTGTACTGCATTTCGGCGCTGTCCAGCCAGAGCTGATAAAACTCGTTGCCCAGGTCGTAGTGGTGGTGAATGTTTTCCTTGGCTTCCGAGATGCCGGTGGACCGGGGGTTGTGGTTTCGCCACAGGGCTTCCAGCCACTTGGGCCATTTCTGGCGCGCCCGGTGCACTGAGCGGTAGAGGGTTTCCATCAGGTCAGGCAGCTCGCCTTCCACCTCCAGGCGACCGGCGCTGTAGAGATCGCCGAACGCCAGGTTGGGATTGGTGACCAGAGCGTACAGGGCTTTGGGATCGGTCAGATGCAGAGTGAATTGCGCCGGCTGGCCCTCTGGTTCGATGACATCGCCGTTCCAGAGCCGGAAGCGCAGCGGTGGTGATCCCGCCATTCGCATGAGCTTGGCGATCAGCCACCGCTCGTAGGTGTGGGGTGACCGTTCAACGTGGGTGCTTTCCAGTGGCAGGGTCAGAACATGGCTTTTGGATGCTTGCCCGCTGTCGCGGGTTTTCTGGGCAGTGCTCTGGTTCATGGACTCCGCTCTCCCTTGATAATCTCAACATCAATGTTTTTTCGACGTATGCGCCAGGGTTCCCGAATACCCGTCTGAGAATCGCCGGTTGTTCGTTCAGTATAGAAAACACTCAGGTTTTGTCAGGTTGGGCAAGAATAGAAGAAAATTATCGGCAGGATAGCGAGCTGCAAAATGGAGGGATAAAAAAATACCGGGCCCTGAGGCCCGGTACCTTTCGGGTCAGTATGAAGAGCTCATACCAAACCATTCGGGGAAAATTACAATCAGTGCCAGCACGAACATCTGTATCAGGATGAACGGCAGCACCCCCTTGTAGATATCCGTTGTTCGCACCTGGGGCGGTGCTACCCCCTTCAGATAGAATAACGAGAACCCGAATGGCGGCGTAAGGAAGCTCGTTTGCAGGTTCATGGCGATCAGGATGGCGAACCAGAGCATGTTAATGCCCATGGCTTCTGCCACTGGCGCAAGAATCGGCACGATGATGAAGGAAATCTCCACGAAATCGATGAAGAAACCCAGGACCAGGATGACCACCATGGCCAGGATGATGAAGCCCCACTTCTCACCGGGCAGCTGAAGCAGCCATTCTTCCAGCAGGTAGTCGCCACCCGTGTAGCTGAATACCATGGAGAAGGCCGTGGCGCCGATCAGGATCGCGAAGACCATGGCGGTCACCTTCACGGTGTCCTTGGACGCATCCCACACCATCTTGAACGAGAACTGCCGGTAGATGATGGCCAGAACCACGGCGCCAACACCACCCAGGGCGGATGACTCGGTGGGTGTGGCAATGCCGGTGAATATCGAGCCCAGAACGACCACGATCAAAGCCAGCGGCGGAATGATCGCCAGCAGCGCATTGAAGATTTCCTTCTTCCGGGATACCCCCGGCTCATCCGGCATCGCCGGGGCGGTTTCCGGCCGGAGCCTGGTGAGCACCAGGATATAGACGATGTAGAGACCCACCAACACAACGCCGGGCCAGACCGCGGCCTTGAACAGATCCCCGACCGGAAGGCCAAGCACGTCACCCAGGATGATCAGGATGATCGAGGGCGGAACAATCTGGCCAAGGGTGCCGGAAGCACAGATGGTCCCGGTGGCCAGTCGCTTGTCGTATTTGTGCGCGAGCATGACGGGCAGCGAGATCAGACCCATGGCCACCACGCTGGCACCCACAACGCCGGTAGAGGCTGCCAGCAGGGCACCAACCAGAATCGTCGAAATGGCCAGGCCGCCGGGCAGGCCGCCGAACAGACGGCCCATGGAGGTCAATAGCTGCTCCGCCAGCCGGGTGCGCTGAAGAACCACGCCCATGAAAATAAACAGGGGCACCGCCATAAGAACGGTGTTCTGCATCACACTCATGATGCGATAAGGCATAAAGGCAAACAGGTCCATGCCCTCGGCAAAGACGCCGAAAAACAGGGCAACGCCACCGAAGGTAAATGCTACCGGGAAGCCCAGCATCAGCATCAGCAGGGCGACACCGAACATAATCATACCGATCATGCGAGGCCTCCTGCGCTGTGCTCACCCGCGTAAGCTTTCTCCCCGGACATGACCCGGATCGCGTAGGTGACCATATTAAGGCCGGCAATACCGGTGAAGACTGCGCTGATTGGAATAACGGACTTGATAATCCAGCGGTGTGGCAGACCGCCGGGGTCGCCGCTGCCTTCACCCATGTTGTAGGAGTCCAAGGCAAAGTCGTAGCCATAGATGCCGATCAGGTAGGCAAAAGGAATAACAAAAATGACCGCACCCACCAGGTTGATCCAGGCCTTGGTTTTATTGCTCCAGCGAGTGTAGAAAACGTCGACCCGTACGTGACCATCCGTGCGAAGGGCATAGGGTATACCCAGCAGGAACACCACCGAATACAGGTGCCACTCCATTTCCTGCATGCCAATTGAAACATTGTTAAAAGCGTAACGGGCTACCACGTCGTAAAAGACGTTGGCTGCCATCAGTATCATTGCGACACAGGCAACCCAGCCACAGAATGTGGACAGGCGCGAAAGCCCCTCGTCCAGTTTGATAATCCACCGCATTGATGATCCCCCGCCAGGAGAGCTGGCGCTTTTTCAGTTGCTATAAACGACAAAACCGGGATCACTTCTAGAGCGATCCCGGCTCCGTTACAGCCTATATCTTACTCGACTTCGGCCATGGTGTTGAGGTAAGCGCGCTCGGAAATGTTGGTGTAAGCGCGGCTCTGTTCGAGGTAGCTTTGCTGCGACTCGATAATGGTCGCTGCCATGGGGCTCTCCTCGGCAGCTTCCTTCAGCAACTTGTTGTTAGCCTCGTACATGGCATCGAAAATCTCATCTGGGAAACGCTTGATCTGAACATTCGGGTGTTCTTCGCGAATGTTCGCCCAGGCCTCTGCGTTGGCGTGCTGGGAATGAACAAGCATGTCGTAGGAGGCCGTGCGCATGGCGACACGCATGATTTCCTGAAGATCAGCCGGCAGCTCGTCCCAGACTTTCTTGTTCACCAGGAACTGGAGCTCTGTGGCAGGCTCGTGCCAGCCGGTGTAGTAGTAGTCAGCAATCTGCTGGAAACCGAGACGCAGATCCAGTGCAGGCCCTACCCACTCAACGGCATCGATGGTGTTGCGCTCGAGGGCTGTGTAGAGCTCGCCCGGGGCAATGTTGGTCGGGTTAACGCCAACTTCCGCGAACACCTCACCGGCGAAACCGGGGATACGCATTTTCAGACCCTGAAGGTCTTCCAGGGAGTTGATTTCCTCACGGAACCAGCCGCCCATCTGAACGCCGGTGTTACCGCCGGGGAATGACAGCATGTTGTGGGGCTCATAGACTTCCTGCATCAGTTCCATGCCGCCGCCGTGGTAGAACCAGGCGTACTGTTCCATGGCGTTCATGCCAAACGGCATGCTGGTGAAGAACAGGGTCTCGGGAACCTTGCCTTTCCAGTAGTAGGATGCGGAGTGGCCCATGTCGTACTGGCCAGCCTTGACCATATCAAACACGCCCAGCGGGGCTTTGTGCTTGTTGGCGGAATCGATGCGGACCCGCAGTCGTCCGTCAGACATTTTCTCTACGGTTTCGGCAAAGCGTTTGGTGGTGTCACCGAAAATCGGGAAGTTTGGCCCCCAGGTTTCTGCAAGGCGGAGTGTGAAGGTGTCTTGGGCGAGCGCCTGTGTGGAGGCAAAGGTTGTTGCCACAGCCAGCACAGCCGCGGAAAGAACAGAACGGATCTTCATTGCTCTTCTATCCTCTTATCTTTTTTGTGGGTCGAGGGTCCCCCTTTTTGGGGAAAAACCACTCTTGATGCTAGTTCACGGTAGCAATTATCGTTAACAAACAAAATGAAAAACCGGTCTCACTACGACCTTGGTCTTACAGCGGATCAGAGATCCTGCATTCGCCCGATTTGGCTGGCCAGACGCATGGCCTCGTGCTCTTCAAGGGCGAGAAGATCTTCCAGAAGCGACTTGGCCTCGGGAATTTCCGCTTTTCCGATCAGGGAGTCATAGAGGTCCATGACCTGATCATGGAAACGGAAAATCTCTTTGGCGATGTCCTCGAACGACATGGACGCGTAGTGGGTGTAGGAGTCGGCGCTGGGGCCAATTGGCTTGTGCTGCTTGTTCAGATAATCGTAAAGGCGTGTGCTCAGGGCCTTGGGTTCGGCCTGGTTCTCAAATTCACGCACGGCTTTTTCCAGCAGCGCCTCATGGCGCGACAGGTAGTCGAGTAGCGCGGAGGCTCTTTCGTCATTGTTCAGTTTGGCCGATTCATGAAGACTACGGGACAAATGCGCGTGCAGCTGTCGTGTCCAGTCAATCAGGTCCTCGAAGGTTGTTATCTCCATTGCTTTGCTCCTTACCGGGGCGGATCGTTTGTAGTTGGCATTAAAGGTAAGTCTAGTCAAAATTGAGGGTGATGGGGTGCCTACCGGGCTCCGGAATCAGCGAAACGGAAATTGGCCATGACAACGACACTCGGAATCATTGAAGGTTTCTACGGCCCCATGTGGACCTGGCAGGAGCGCCGGCAGCTTGTGCGCACTCTGGCACCCCATGGTTACGGGTTTTATCTTTATGCACCTAAGGCCGATGTTTTCCTGAGGCGGAAATGGCAACAGCCCCACCCACCGGCCATGGCCTCGGAGCTGACGGAATTCTCGCGCTTCTGCCGGCATGAGGGGGTGCGTTTCGGGGTGGGTCTGAGCCCGTTCGAGGTGTTCAACCGGTTTGACGATGAGGCTCGCGCAGCCTTGGCAGACAAACTCGCACTCCTCGAACGAATGGGCATTGGTGAGCTGGCCATCCTGTTTGACGATATGCGGGCCGATACCCCCGACCTTGCTGCCATCCAGGCAGACATTGTGCACTGGATTCGTGAGCGCACAACCATCAAACACCTGAGTGTCTGTCCCAGCTATTACTCTGATGACCCGGTACTGGACCGGGTGTTCGGGGAGCGGCCTGCGGATTATCTGGAGACGCTCGGACGCAAGCTGGACCATTCGGTGAATGTCTTCTGGACCGGCGAGGAGGTGTGTTCCCGGGAGGTGTCTCCGGGCCACCTGAAACGGGTGGGGGATCTGCTCGGGCGCAAACCGGTGCTCTGGGACAATTATCCGGTCAATGACGGTGACCGGATGTCGCAACACCTGCACCTTCGCGCGTTCACCGGACGACCTGCGGCGAACGCGGCGTACCTGGCCGGCCACGGCATCAACCCGGCATTGCAGCCCACATTGACGGCGATTCCGGCGATCACGCTGGCAGAGTCCTATCGCCTCGGCCCTTCCTATCAATACGGCCAGGCGTTCCGCCATGTGGCCAGGGAGGTACTGGGCAGGGAACTGGCGGCGCAGCTACATGCGGATTTACTGGTATTGCAGGACGCTGGCCTGGGCCGGATCAGTGATGAAAAGCGCCAGAGTCTGCAGCACACCTACGATGCCTTTGACCACCCCGCAGCCAACGAGATCCTGCGCTGGCTTGGGGGTGAGTACCAGGTGACCGATGAGATGGTCGCTACCCAGTAACCTTGTCGGCTACTGGAGATAATATTCGACGGTCGATACCACCCGAACGGTTTTAACCGGTTGCTGCCCCTCCATAATACCCGGCGCCTGATCCCGGGCCAGAATCTGGAAAATGCCCTGATTGGCCCGGCGCAGCCCCCCGAGTTCCGCCTTGGCATCCTGGGCGAACTGGTCGGCGGCTTCCCGGGCCGATGCGGTGGCCTCGGCAATCATCTCGGGCTTGATATCGTTCAGACCGTTAAACAGATAGGTTGGGCCTGATGGGCCATAATCCGAGGACAGCACCACTCCTGAGTCCACCAGTTCACTGACCCCCTGGGCGGCTTGTCGGATCCGGTCGATATCGGTGCTGCGAACCATCAGGGTCTGGCTGATGATGAATTTCTGCTCGCCGTTATTGGCCTGGTAGGGGTTGGCTCTGGTATCGGTGACATCCAGGCGCTGGAGCTCGACCGCATCCTGGTCAATGGCCTGCAGCTTCAGGAATGCCATGATCGCATCCCGGCTGTTTCTGGCCTTGTCCTGGGCCTCACTCAGCGACGCGCCGGTCGCAACAAAGCGGATGGGCCACAAGGCAAGATCTGCATTCACTTCCCGTTCAGCCACACCCTTGACGGTGACATAGCGGTCGCCGGTGCGCAGGTCGGTAAGGCCGTTGCCGATCAGGGCGGCGGAGATAATGGCGCTGATGCCTAGAATCAGCGAGGCAAGGAGTTTCATGGAGTGGTCCTGTTCTGCATCCCTGGGGAGTTCTGGAAAGTCCCGTCAAGCGTCTGGCTGCTATCCTGAGTATCAGAAACAAGATTAGCGCTTCATGCCCCGAGCGAAAAGGGAGGAATCATGACGGCTGTGAAAGTTGAGTGTGTGAAAGGCAACATCGCCGCACAGCAGGATATGGATGTGATCGTAAATGCCGCCAATGCCGAGCTTCTGCCCGGCAGTGGCGTGGCCGGTGCCATTCACAGTGCTGCCGGCCCCGGGCTGGCCGAAGAGTGCCGGGCTTTGGCGCCCATCAGCCCCGGCCAGGCGGTGATCAGCTCGGCTCACAACCTGCCGAACCAGCATGTTATCCATTGCCTGGGCCCGGTCTATGGCGTGGATGAGCCCTCGGACCGTTTGTTGGCAGACTGTTTCCGGAATGCGCTGCGTCTGGCAGACCAGAGCGGGCTGTCGTCCATTGCCTTTCCCGCCATTTCTACCGGCGTATTCGGATACCCGTTGAGAGATGCAGCCGCTGTGGCCATGAAGGCGGTCGCCGACAGCCTGGCGGAACTCAACTGTGTTCGCCTGATCCGGTTTGTCCTGTTCAGCGATCAGGACCTTTCCGTATTTGATGAGGCCCGCAAGCTCGAATCGGACCTTTCCGGGCAGTAGAGGCGGCTTTAGTCGCAGGTCTTGTCGGTGGATCGGCTGAAGCGTGCCTGCATGGCTTTGCGTTCGCGCTCGGCGTCCTGGAATTCGTCGGGCAGGGGCTGGATAAAGTAGACGAAGTCTCCCTTTGCGCGATTCTGGTCCAGTGGTGGCTCTTTGACGTCCGAAGGCCAGAACACCGGACTGATTACGGCGACAGACAGCTCCGGCGCGCGCTGTTTCAGCAGGGCCACCGTTCCCAGCCCCTCTTCGCTGTGGAATGTGCCGGTCAGGTACAGGACCTGGTGCCCCGGATACTCTGCCCGGGCCTGAAGGATGCGGGCGGCCATGGTGTTGTCCCGCAGCAACTGGGCCTTGTAGGTGTTCTCCATCCGCTCGCTCATGGTGTCGTCCGCCCGATGGCTGGCGCCAATGGCGGCCATAAACTTTTCCCGGTAGGCCGGGGTGTCCATGAAAGGATTGGCGGGTAACTTCTGTTTCAGAGTGTCAGGAATGCGGTCGAGGTATTCAGGGCCTTTACGACCTACACACCGGACCACGTCTGCCGGTGCATTGGCAGCGATCACCGGCAGATTCTGCTGGCGGGCAAATTCCACCAGTGGCCGGTAGGAGGCACGGTAGTTGTCCCAGGCACCGGCATCCTCAACCATTTCGGTTTCCCCGGTTTCACCCCGAAGGTAACGGTTGAGGTCATCTTGATGGTCCAGGTTGAACTGCTCCATGGATAGAAGCTGCTCTGGCCTCAGCCGATACAACGCTGTCTGAAGCCGGGACTGCAGCAGATGTGCGCCGTGGTGCCCATGGTATTCCCCCACAACCACGACATCCGTGTTGACCAGTCGTTGCGCCAACTCTTCTGGAGTCAGAAGGGTATTGTTTTCCGGCTGCACTATCCGGGCATCGTACTGGGTTTGAGGTGCAGGCAGTGTTGCTTCCTGGGCGTTTGAAGAGGGCATGGCAGTGCATCCGTTCAGGGCAGATAGGGTGGCAAAGAGCAGGGCTGGTGAAAGGGTTTTCATGGTAGTCCTTACGTTTTGATCACAGTCAGGATCTTTTTTACCGTTATTCGAGCCGGGCCGGCCCCAAACTTTCATCCACGTATGAATGAATACAACCTGAGCATAAAAGATGAAACCTTTATCAGCCTTCTACATAGGCCAGTGGAGTTGAAGGTTGCCCCCGCCAAAATTGCTCTTGTGCAGATAAAAAGTCGGGTTGATCGTCAGGACGGCATTATCTGCAGTCGAAACGAGGATGTTGACAGGAAAGGCCGCTTTGCCGATGAATCCGGAATGGTTTGTTGCCGATTCGCCTTGCAGTTGCTGGC